>VRUF01000011.1:0-19270 GCA_019456245.1 Planctomycetota bacterium
CCTCTAAAAATTCATTTTGGCGGACAAGCGAATCTTTTTGATTCTGGACGTCGTCAGATAAAAGCCGCCTTAGCTTCGGCTAAGGCTGATTTATCTTCCTTGCCAGAATACAAAAACCTTCTACTTGCCGCTGGAAAGCAATTATTAGAACTACCCTAAATGTAAAACCTTGAGTTTTCGAGACAGCTTTGATATTCTATAAGAGAAGAGATTCAGCGGCGTAAAAGGTATACATGTTATCCCCTTAAAGGATAGTGAATGCCCGCGAGTGAAACGGGAATTTTCAATTGTGATCAGTCTATATGGGGCACTCCCATATAAAGGAGACCGAACGATGGGTAAAGACGGCAAATTAACACGGCGCGGGTTTGTGAAGGGTTCAGCAGGGGCTACGATTGGCGGTGTGGGTGCGGCAGGTTTGTGGGGGACGAATTCTGCTTGGGCCGGTGCTAACGATCGGGTGCGTGTTGCGGTGATCGGCATTCGCAAGATGGGAAAGGGCCACATATCGGGCTTTGCGGGTATGAAAAATGTTGAGGTTGCCGCGTTGTGCGATGTTGATGAGAACCTCTTTGCAGAGCGTGTCAAGACTCGCCTTACGGACAAGGGGAAACCCAGCCCCAAGCTTTACACGGACATTCGCAAGTTGCTTGAGAACAAGGATATCGATGCGGTCGTTATCGCAACTCCAAATCACTGGCACGCTTTGGCGGCGATCTGGGCGATGCAGGCAGGCAAGCATGTGTCGGTTGAAAAACCCTGCTGCCATAATTTTTTCGAAGGTCAGCAACTTGTCAAGGCAGCGAAGAAGTATAAGGTGATGGTGCAGCACGGCGCCGAGCAACGGAGCAATCCCTGTAGTCAGTCGATGGCGAAGTTTCTTGACGAGGGCGGGCTTGGCGAAGTTTATCTTGCCAAGGGTATTTGCTACAAGTGGCGCAAGACTATAGGCCATGTGCCTGATGAGCCGGTGCCGGCGGGTGTGGACTATGACCTGTGGCTGGGTCCGGCGCCGAAGCGGGCGTTTTCCCGGAATCGTTTTCACTACAACTGGCACTGGAACTGGGATTACGGCAATGGCGATATGGGCAACCAGGGCGCGCACGAGATGGATATCGCACGATGGGGTCTGGGCGTTAAACTGCCTACGCGGGTATGCGCTATGGGCGGACATTTCATGTTTGACGACGATCAGAACACGCCAAATACTCTGATGGCGACGTTTGAGTTTGGCAATGAAAAAGGCGGCGGCGATAAGAAGAAGATACTACAGTTCGAGACGCGGCACTGGATATCGAATCGCGAGGACGGTATGTGGATGACGGGAAATGCCGACCTCGATACTGGCTATATGGTCAGCGGCAGCAACACCGTGGGCAACCTGTTCTACGGGTCAAAGGGATATATGGCTAAAGACGCTTCGAAATGGCAGACGTACATGGGTAAGAATCGCGAGCCGGGCGCAACCGGCAGCGGCGGGGGTGATCACAATCAAAACTACATCGATGCGATTCGCCATGGGGACCCGGCCGAGTTCAACAAGAGCATCGAAGAGGGTTTTTACTCGTGCGCGTTGATCCATCTGGGCAATATATCGTATCGCCTGGGCCGGTCGCTGGATTTCGATCCGATCAAGCAACGGTTTATCAACGATGACGCGGCCAACGCTATGTTGACTCGCGATTACAGAAAGCCGTTTGTCGTTCCGACGATAGTTTAGAGTTATCCGCAAAAGATTTCTATGAGATACGCTTAAACTTAGTGTAAGTGTGTTTGAACGTTTATTAGAATTCGAGAAAGGCAGGTCTATGATTAGAGGCAGTTGTTTATGCAGACGAGTAACTTTCGCAGTGGATGGCCTGATTAACGGATTGTCAAATTGCCATTGTACCGAATGTAGAAAAGCTTATGGATCTGCTTTTGGAACTGTCGCAATTTGTAAAAAAGAAGATTTTAAATATCTCTCCGGTGAAGATTTAATTTCATCCTATAAACAGACAGAACGAGTGAATCGCTATTTTTGCAATCATTGTGGATCCCCATTGCCAATCAAAGAAGATTGTGATTCGTTGATTGGAATTCCTGCAGGACTGCTTGACGATAATCCAAAAGCAAAAATAAGAGAACACATTTTTGTTAAATATAAAGCCCCCTGGTGGGAAATCACTGACAAAATTCCCCAGTATGCCGAGTGGTCAACTGAGTCAAGCCCGGCGAATAGAAAAGATATCACACCGCCCGGTGTAAATTAACAACCCCTCTGGCACCTTTAATTTGCGGTTTAAAATTTTGTGAGATGTTGGATATTGGAAAGTTACAGAAAAGTGAAATTGGCGGTAATACTTGTTTTGTAATGGGTACTATTAGATTATTTTTGGAAATTGCGTTGTACAGTTTGGGTTTTTGCTTACAATTATTATATTGCGATTATTAACGTGGGAATTTTTTGGGGTATTACAATGTCTGATGCTTGGATCAAACTTTACTATAAAAACGTGATGGCTGATGTGATCGGGGCTGAGCATGGGATCAGCAATAGCGTGCTTGATGATCTTGCGGATAAGACGGTGCCTTTGATCGGTGAGTTGAACGAGGGGCGGGCTGCTTATCGTGAATTGCCTTATAATGAGGATTATCCGTCGGCTGTAAAGGCGGTTGCCGGTGATGTTCGGGGTGCTTGTGAAAACTTTGTTGTGCTTGGGATTGGGGGGTCGGCTTTGGGTAATATTGCTTTGCAGACTGCTCTTAATCCTTATATGTATAATCTTGACGAGGGGCAGCGATATGGGGGGCCGAGGCTTTTTGTTTTCGATAATGTTGATCCTGTGCAGGCGGCGAGCTTTTTGGATTGGATTGGGGATAAGCTTGAAAATACGGTATTCAATGTTATCAGTAAGTCGGGGAGGACGGCTGAGACGGCGGCGCAGTTTTTGGTTATTCGGGAGTTGCTGGAGAAACGATTGGGGGCGGAAAAGGCCAAGCGGCAAATAATCGCGACTACCGATGCTAATGAGGGTACGATGCGGAAGATTGCCGACGATGCGGGGTATCGGACGCTTGTGGTTCCTGATGGAGTTGGGGGGCGATTTAGCGTGTTGAGTCCGGTGGGGCTGTTAAGTGCTGCGGTTTGCGGAATCGATATTGACGGGCTGCTGGCTGGGGCGAGGGCGATGGATAAGGTTGTGTCGTCGACGGATTTCTATGCGAACCCGGCGGGGCTTAATGCGGCGATTAACTTTCATTATTACAATGTTGGCAAGCCTATCTCGGTGATGATGCCTTATGCTTATGGGCTTAAGGATCTTTCGGACTGGTACAGGCAGCTTTGGGCCGAGAGCCTTGGTAAAACTAAGGATGTTTCGGGGAAGGATGTATTTGTGGGGCCTACTCCGGTTAAGGCGCTTGGGACGACCGATCAGCATAGCCAGGTTCAGCTTTATCGCGAAGGGCCTAACGATAAGCTGTTTACTTTTTTGCAGGTGAAGGATTTTGGGTGCGATGTTGAGATTGGCCCGGCTCCGGATTGTGCGCCGGAGCTTGGGTACCTTGCCGGTACAAAGATGTCGAAACTGCTTAACAGCGAAAAGCTTGCTACGGAGTATGCTTTGCTGAAAGATAAACGGCCCTGTCTTAGCGTTATGTTTGATAAGGTTTGCGGAGAAACTATCGGGCAGTTTATCTATCTTTATGAGGTTACGACTTCGATTGCGGGCAGGCTGTTTGCGATCAATGCTTATGATCAGCCGGCTGTGGAGTTGGGTAAGGAAGCTACGTTTGCACTTATGGGACGGGAGGATTTTAAGGAAATGGCGGAGGAAATTACGCCGAAGATGCAAATCGATGAAAAATTCCTCGTGTAACGTGCTTGTAGCCGATAAATGTTATTATACCCTTGAGGGTAGTAAATTTTGTTTTAATCAAGGAAGTTCAGATGGATTATGCGGTTATCATGGCTGGTGGGACGGGCAAGAGGCTTTGGCCGCTTAGCCGGGAGAAACGACCTAAACAGGTATTGAAGCTTATCGATGGGAAAACGCTGCTGCGTCGATGTTTTGAACGGCTTACGGGGATATTCGACCAACGGAATATAATAATTTTGACCAATGCCGGGTATGCGGATCTTGTGCGTGAGGATCTTTCTGAAATTCCATATGGCAATGTTATCGCCGAACCTGTTGTGCGCGATACGGCAGGGGCGATCGGGCTTGCTGCGACGGTTCTTACGAAGTTCGATCCTGATGCTACTATGGCGGTTGTTACGGCTGACCAGCTTATTGAGCCGGAGGACGTTTTTCAGTCCGCGATGATCGATGCGCTTAAATTTGTTAATGCCAATAACGACGCTCTTTTGACTTTCGGTATCGAGCCGACTTTTGCGAGTACGCAGTTGGGGTATATTCAGCTTGGCGCAGAGAAATCTGGGGCCGGTGTTGATAATTCTGTTTATGCGGTGGAGTCTTTTTGCGAAAAACCTGATGCCGCGGTTGCAAAGGAGTATGTTGAAAGCGGAGAGTACTGCTGGAATTCGGGTATGTTTGTTTGGAAAGCAAAGACGCTGCTTGGGCATCTTAAGAATTTTTTGCCGGCGTGCGTGGAACCGCTTGCGAAGATTGGAGCCAGCTGGGATGGGCCGAATCAGTGTGAGACGCTTAAGGAATGCTTTCTTAAGATGCCGAAGATCAGCATCGATTATGCGGTTATGGAAAAGGCTCCGAATGTTCATGCGATACGGTTGGGGTGTAAGTGGTTTGATATGGGTTCGTTTGCGGCGCTTGCTGATATTATAAGCTCTGATGAGAACAATAATATTGTAGTTGCCGGCAACAGCGAACTTCTTTCGAGCAGTAACAATATAATTATCACCGAAGACGAAGGGCACCTGATCGCTGTGATCGGATTGGAAAATATGGTTGTCGCGCATAGCCCTGATGCTACGCTGGTTTGTCCTGTCGATCAGACGGATCGTTTGAAAGAACTGCTTGAGGCGGTGCGTAAACATGATGGGGAGCAGTTTTTGTAGATGAAAAAACCGAATAGCCAACACTCAACAAGGAATGTTCAATGATGAAGGGTGGAAGCATTGGCAACTAGTTGCCAATGCTACTGTGGTATATGCGTTATCTTGCTATTGATCATGGTGAAAAACGGACTGGGCTTGCTGTTTGTGAGGCTACTGAGACGATGGCATCTCCGCTTGTTGTTGTATTCGATAAAAATCAACTTATCGGTAAAATAATCAAAACTATCGAGGAGGAAGAAATCGAAGGTTTGGTTATTGGGTTGCCTTTGAATATGGATGGCAGCGAGGGGGCGCGTGCTAAAGAAGTGCGTCAATTTGGGGATGAACTTGCCGGGCATATTAGTATCAGCATAACGTTTTTTGACGAGAGATTGAGTAGTTTTGATGCATCTGGTAAGCTTGCCGGGCTTGATCTTACGCGGAAAAAGAAGAAAAAACACCTCGATGCTGTTGCGGCAGCATCTTTTCTTCAGGCGTTTTTGGACCAGAAACACGGTCGCCAATAGGGCTGGCTCGGTCTTATCCTTCCTTAAGTTCTTTTATAGCAGGAAGTTAGCTGAATCTGGGGCGGTGTGTTACAAAAATACGAGATTGGCCGATTTTTTTGTAGTAATTGTCTGCCATGTCCGTAATACTATAAGCGGCAGGTTGTTGGTTTTTGGCGAGTTTGCAACTTGCCGGCGATTGTGCTAAAGAAGTTTTTTAGAAACGATATTGATCGCTTAATTTTGAGGGGATAAATATGGACGTGATCAAGTGTTGGAAACCGGAAGTATTTCGTGTGGACAGTTATGAGGAGCTTGCCAGTTGCGCCCTTTCTAGCTTTGCTGCGAGGAGCCGTGTTGCTATCTCCGAAAAGGGGCAGTTCAACGTTGCGATATCAGGTGGGCATACTCCTGAGCGATTCTTCGAACTTCTTGGTGATACCGATGAGGGGCGGTGTATTGAGTGGGCGAAGGTGCAAATTTTCTGGGTTGATGAGAGATGTGTTCCTCCTGAAGCTGGCGCGAGTAACTACGGGCTTGCGGCACATGCTTTTCTTGGCAAGGTAGGGATACCGGTTGAGAATGTTCACCGGATGGCGGCGGAGGTTTCGGATTATGGCAAAGCGGTGAAGGAATATGAGAGCACTATTCGCAGGGTGTTCGAACTTAAGGAGGGCGAACTGCCTGCTTTCGATCTGATAATTCTCGGGATGGGCGATGACGGGCATATCGGTTCGCTGCTTCCGAACTCGGCAGCTCTATTTGATACGCAGGATATGGTAAGTGCGGTGTATTTGATGAGCGGTGATTATAACCGGATAACGCTTACGCATCCGGTTTTGTGTGCTGCGAAACATCTGCTGATATTGATAAGCGGTTCGGGAAAAGCAAAAATACTGAGGGAGGTTCTTCAGGGCGAACCTGATGAAGTAAAGTATCCGGTGCATACGCTGTGGCCAATACTCGATAAGGTGACGTGGCTTGTGGATGAGGATGCCGCGAAGTATATTTAGTGCTGTGTCAATCTTAAATTTACGGGCTCTTGCTTGTATTCAACGAGCATCTACTGCGTCAGAAAGCCTCGTCCTACATCTGTAGGGCTTCGTTTTCTTCCTTGTAGCTACTCATTGAGTCCTTCTCAATAACCCGAAACTTTAATCTTGACAAAGCACTAGTCTATGTGTGGTATTATAAGTCTCATTGATGGGTGGATTTGGTTTTTGTTTTTTATCCTGCTTTTGTTTGCATCTAATATTATTTGGGTGTGTCTTGTTGTTCCGTAATACTTCATTGCGATCGATGAGAGAGTTTCGCCGCTTGTTACTGTGTGTATTCTTGGGTACGTCGGTTGTGTTGGAGTTTTTATAGTTGAACCCGGCGACAGGTTGGGTGGCTGATTTTTGGTTGGGCTGGGCGGCGGGTTATCCTCTTCGGTGGTTAGTGGCAGATTCAGTTCTTCTTCCTGGAACATATCGCGATAGCGCTGGTCTACCGACTGACCGGGCCAAAGGGAGATGATCAGGACGATGCCGATTACCAGCACCATCCCGATAACTATCCCGATCTTTAAATCATTTTTCACTTTATTCGCCCCATTAAAAAACTGCTCGCCGAAAGAACGCGGCAGGGCGGTTCATTTGCAGATTATGGGCTACCCTTATTTTTTTCCTTGTCCGATTAAGAGAATCGGCGCGGCAATTGCAATGGATGAATATGTACCTGCGATTATACCAACGAGCATTGCAAATGTGAAACCACGAAGGCCGGGGCCTCCCCAGATGTACATTACGAGGACAACCATGAAAGTCGTAAACGACGTAAGTAGTGTACGAGAGAGCGTCTGGTTGATACTTGCCGAAAGCAACGGTTTGGAAAGCTTTGCCTGGCTGCCGCGATTTTCACGTATCCGGTCAAAAACAACGATTGTGTCGTTAAGGGAATAACCGATGATTGTCAGGAAGGCTGCGATAATCGTAAGGTCGATCTTGAAGTCCTGTATCAAGAGCATGTCTCCAATCGTTGTGCCAGCGATGTAATAGCTTGCGGTAACTGCACCGAGTACGATGCAAACATCATGGACGAGTGCCGCGATGGCTGCGAAACCGTAATTGGCGGTACCGAACCTGATCCAGATATATGCGACAATGACAATCAGGGAAAGTATGATAGCGTTCAAGGCATCTATCATAGCTTCTGCACCGATGGAAGGGTCTATCTGTGTGACCCTCGACAGTGAAGTTTCCAGTGAAGTAGCCCCGTTTATTTTTGCCTTTTCGTTTTCGACGAAACGTGTCCACTCGTTATCGCTGAGATCCCTGTATCCTGCATCGTCATGAATCGCTACGTACACAAAGCTTTTTGTCCTGGTTTTGGGGTCCGGTTCGTTGAGTTTATCGTCAAGAATTTTGTACTCGTACCATGTCAACTGTTCCATATCTCTCTTGAATCGTATTTCTTTTAGCCTTGTATTGATGTCATCAAAGCTGGTTTCTACAGCAAGTTCGACGACGATCTTTACGCCTCCGAGGAAATCTGCCAGTTCAAGTTCGGTGTCCGAGACAGTTTCAGCGGATACGATGTTGGCTTTGAGGTCGTCCTGTTTTTTCAGGTGCCCATCAAATGTTTCGCGAATTGCGTTGCTGACTATTTCGTCGATTTGTGGATTTGAAATTTCGGCTTTTTCGGCAAATGCCTCGTTAAGTACTCTCCTTAAAAGATTTGTGTTTACCTGTCCGATCGAAACGACAAACTTGTTTTCGGTTTCGGGGGTAACGGCGAGCTGATACAGAGAGCTTCCTGTTTGCTTTGCGGCTTGATTGATGGCAGCGGTTATAGTTTCGACGGTCTGGCCCGTTTCGCTGAAGGTTACGGTTGAGAACGTTTTGTTTGTCTCGCTGGTACTGATCTCAAACTGAAGGCCTGATGTTCCTACGCTGTAAACTTTTGCGTTTGCAAGTTCGCTGTCAAGTTCCAGACCTTTTTTCTGGATCCTTTCGCGTACTTGAGCAATATCGAGGCCGCTTGCTTGATGCACTTCGATAATAACGCTTGTGCCCTTTGTGAACTCGATTCCGTATTTACTGTTTTTGGTTTCGTCACGCGTAGCGAATATTGTTATTCCTCCGCAAACAAGTATTGTCGAGATGGTAAAGAAAATGGTGCGAAGATCCATCCAGTTGATGTTAGGTTTTTTTATCAGCATCATCATTTTCAGTTTGTTCTTTATTGCACCCATGTTTATCAGAAAGTCGAAGATGACGCGTGTTGCGAAGAGTGCTGTGAACATACTTGAAGCGATACCGAGCATTAGTACGATTGCAAACCCTTTTATCTCTTCGGATGCAACCATGTTGAGGATCATTGCCACGAAGAATGTTGTAATGTTTGCGTCGAAAATTGTTCTGAAAGCTCGCTGGTATCCGTTTGCGATAGCGGTTCTGAGTGATCCTCCGCGGTTCTGTTCTTCACGAATACGCTCAAAGATGAGCACGTTTGCGTCGACACTCATTCCGATGGTCAGTATCAAACCTGCGATCCCGGGCAGAGTAAATGTCGCATCGAACATCACCATCATCGCGAGGATAAACAGGATATTCATGCTCAAAGCCAATACGGCGATGATGCCTGCGAAGAAGTAATAAACAATCATAAAGACTCCGACTGCGATCATGCCGTATTTTCCGGCCTGGATTCCCTGCTTGCGGTTGTCTTCACCGATAGTAGATCCGATGGTTTTTTCTGAGATTGGTACATCTGAGAGTCTTGCAGGGAAGGAACCGGCGTTTAGTTTGTTTACGGTGTCGTCGACTTCGATCTGTGTGTAATTTCCGGTGATTATGCCCCTGTAATCAATGACGCTGTTTATCGTTGGTGCCGTAATCGCCTGGTCGTCAAGTACTATGCACAACGGGCGATCGATATTGCTGGATGTCAACTTCCGGAAAAGTATTGCGGCAACATCGTCGTGGTTGAAACCGATTGCCCGCCGTCCATTCCGGTCCGTGTCCGGGTATGCCCTTTTCAGTTTCCACTGCTTGTCACCTGTGGCGCGAAGCATAGTTTCGGTCGGCTGATTGCTTGCCAGGACGTAACTTTTTTCGCCGAACTGTCCGCGAGCCAAATTTCCAATATTCTGATATCCCCTTGGGAAGTTTTCCGAATCTTCGATTTCGATCCAAGTATAGCGGCTGTCTGAAGCCTGCTTTGGGCCCTTTGTTTTTAAAGCTTCAAGATATGCCTCAATTTCTCCTGACCGCGTTATGCCGTCTCCTGTGGTCGGGAGGATACAAAATTCGAGTACACCGGCACCTTTTAGCATACGTTTGATGTCTTCCGGGTCGTCCAGTCTTCCGCCGACTTTTCGGTATTCTGAAAAAGCGGCGATAGTGTTTTTGATTTTTTCCTCGCGGTCCGGGAAGCCTGTTATGAACTGATCGAGGAGCTCTTTTCTTTTTGTACTGGTTTCGGCAAGTTCAAGTACGTCGGTAAACTGTACTATGGAGAGGTTTAGTTCCTGCAGCTTTTGGGTGGCGGTGCTGTGCCTTGCGTTAACTCCTGTTTCAGCACGCGCAAGATCATTGATTACCGGAGCCCATTTTGCATACATGTCGACATAGTCAGTTGCCAGTTCTACCGCGCCTTTATTGTCTTTGGCGAAGAAGTTAATTTCTTCGGCGAGAGAATTTGGGTCGAGTTTATACCATCGGCTCGCGTTGGCAGCAAGATCGTCACCGGAGAGATTTAACTCGGTTATTTTGTCGCTGGTCGCTTCCATACGGCCGCCAAGCTCGTCACGTGTACGTTGTTTGGCGTTTCTCTCATCGTTTATCGTTACCCAATCCTCGAGTATCTGCCGTCTTTGCTGCGAGTTTCCGGCAATGTTGTCTATAGTTTCGTTTTTGATAGCGGTATCGTCGGAGAGGGAGCGTTTGAGCCTCATGAGGTTTTCGTTGCCTACCTCGAGCGAGTCAAGTGCTTTTACGTAAACCTCTCTTTTCGTGATCGTATCCTTACTTGCAAGCGGTACCTGTATCTCGATGCGTCTATCACCCTGTGGGCGCATGATGATGTTTGCAAGGTTTTTAGGATCGAGACGCCGTCGAAGTATTGGGATCATTCGTTGTGCGATCCCCTTGCGTTCTTTGTTATCGAGTCCTTCTGTGTCGATTTCGTAGATCATAGCCGAACCGCCGCCGAGGTCGATACCGGGTTTTAGCTTTTGGTCCAGCGGATATACAGTGAGTATAGCGACAACAACCAATGATATGATTAATGCCGGTTTCCAAATCGGGTTTCTGTTCATGACATTATTTCCAAAAAGTTAAGTTGTAAAAGTTTTTTCAACGCGTGTGACTAATGTTTTTTCTATTCCTGCGAGATCTTACCGCTTATTGCACCTACGGTTATCTTTATCTTCGTATTGTTCGACTCGTCGATCTTCAAGGTGATAATGTCATCCTTTACATCGATTATCGTTCCGATTATTCCGCCGATGGTTTTTACGCGGTCGTTTTTCTGCAGTGCCTGTACCATCTTTGAGTGCTGCTGCTGTTTTTTCTTTGGTCCCCTGAACATCATCAGGTATATAAACAGAAACATGGCACCCATGATGATAAATGTAGTGTAATTGTTTGGTTTCGGCTCATCTCCGTCTTTCAGCGGATCTTTTCCGCCGGCTGGGTCTTTGGTTGCATTTTCTGTTTGCTGAATGTCTGTGGTCGAAGGGCTGTCAAGCTCGGTTCCTTCGCCGGCGGCTAGTATCCACATATTCTTCATTTGATATTTCCTTTAAGATTATTCAATTATTACGCTAATTATACTATATCGTCTATTCCATTACCTTTACTTGATAATGACAAGGTCCTATAACAAACTGACCGTCTGTCAGTTTGTTAGTTTTTAGTTATTAGTTTTTAGTTGTTAGTTACCGATTCGGCCTAACGGCCGAGGCTATTTTATTTTAGCTACTGGAACGCCTTCTTTTCAATGCACTCATCGGCCCATGGTGCGAAAGTTCCTTCGGCTATCCTTCGTCTTATTTCGCTCATTAGCTGCTGGTAAAACGTTATATTGTGCAGGGACACCAGGATCGGTCCGAGCATTTCGCCGACATTGAAAAAGTGCCTTAATGCTCCTCTGCTGAAATTTTTGCAGCAGTAACATTGGCAAGCCTGCTCTATCGGCGATTTATCTTTTATATGCGTACTGTTTCTAAGTCTTAGCGGTCCGTTTCTTGTAAAAGCGAACGCGTTTCTTCCGTTTCTGGTCGGCAGGACGCAGTCGAACATGTCAATGCCTGCTTTAACGGCAGAGATAATATCCAGGGGCAGTCCTACGCCCATGAGGTAACGGGCCTTTTGCTGGGGTAAAATCTCGGCCGTAAGCTCTGTCGTCCTTGCCATAAGCTCGTATCCTTCGCCGACGCTTAGTCCTCCGATGGCGTATCCGTCGAAATCGAGGTCTATAAGCTCATTGGCACAGAAAGTTCTAAGCTGGGCGTCGATTCCGCCCTGAACGATACCGAAAAGAAGCTGCTTGTCATTTCCGTGAGCGTCTTTGCATCGTTTTGCCCATCGGATCGTTCTTTCGACAGCTTTTTGCAGTTGCTTCGTTTCGCATGGAAACGGCGGGCATTCGTCAAAGCACATTATTATGTCAGCGCCGAGTCGATTCTGTGCCTCGGTTGCGATCCTGGCGTCCATGTAAATTTTTTCGCCGTCGATGTGGCTTGCGAATTCGACACCGTCGTCGCCGATTCGGTTTAAGGTGCTTAGCGAAAAGACCTGATAGCCGCCGCTGTCAGTTAGGATCGGACCTTTCCAACTCATCATTTCGTGCAGATCGCCGAGAGCTTCGACAACATGGGTTCCCGGTCTGATAAGCATGTGGTAGGTGTTTGCAAGTATGATAGTCGAACCAGTCTGGCTTATCTGTTCGGGGGTTAGTCCCTTTACCGTTCCTCGTGTGCCGACGGGCATAAAAACCGGGGTCTCTACAATGCCGTGTGCGGTTTTGAGTTTTCCGCATCTTGCACTGCTGGCATTATCTTTAGCAGTTATCTCGAAGGCTTTCACGACTAATACCCCTTAACTAACCAAGAACCGGGGTAGTAGTAGCTTAGGATTTTTTCAAAGCTTGTTCCGTGTCTTGCTTGGCCGAGTGCGCCATACTGGCACATCCCAACACCGTGACCGAATCCTGTACCAGAGTGGAATCTGAACTTGCCGTTTTTTTTCTCGATCCTGCATGCCGTGCTTTTCATCTTCATTCCTGTCGGGTCAAGTGTAAGACGCAGGTCCTCGCCTCTTATCCAATCGCTGGCGGAATCTTTGCCTATGATTTTTACACGGTTTATTCGACGGATTGGTCCGTTTTGGCTTACATCCGTCTCTTCGATAGCAATGACAGTTTTCAACCGCTTTAGGGATGAATATTTTTCTGTCAGTTTCGAAGAAGCCTCTGCGATGCTGATCTCGAAGACGGGCCATGTTATATAGCTTTTGCGTGCGATCCTTTTGCAATATGGGCAGTCTACTCCGCGTAACGGTTCAAATGAATCACCGAATACGTTCCTGCTGTTTTCGGTATGGCCTCCGCATGTCGAACTGTAATAGGTCGGGAAAATACCTCTTGCACCGTTTTCATGCGTGCAGAGAAGCACCATTCCTTCGGTTTGCCTTACGGCGTCGATGACGGTGGCACGTTCTGCGGCAAGACCGCGGTAGACCTGATTTGCCTGTGTTGCCCTTACGTCCCATTGCCGCTTTGTACCGAACCTTTTTGCGATATACAGGCAATAGGTTCTTGCGGCAACAGCCTGGGTTTTTAGAGCTTCGGCGTCCCAGTAGCTTGGCATCTCGGCACCAACGACGCCTGCGAGATAGGCCTCGATATCCAGAACGTTTATGACCATCAGCGAGCTACGGTCGCCGCTTAGAATTATCCTAAAGCTGCCGCGGTAGTGATTATCGTTTATTGCCATGACATAATGTTTGTCCGGCGTGACGAGTATTTCTCCGGAGAAGCTGGTTTTTCCTATCGCAATCTGTCCGTTTGCTATCGAAACCGAAACCGAAGTATTTTCACTGATGAAATGAGCACTGGCATTGCTTTGGCCGTCGGTAATGACGAAACCGGCTGCACTTTTTAGAGTACAATTCTTAACTTTGTCAAAGAGCAAAACCCTTACGCCGGGTTTTTCATTTTTATCACTACTGACCGAAGGATATTCTAACTGACGTTTCCAACAGCCTACAAAAGTCCATGCAAGCAGGAAAACTACAGCCCCGCCGGTCATTACAGTACGTCTGAAAGCAACTGTTCTGTTAGAGTGCAATTTTAACGCTCGCAATAAAGTTCACAAGATGTATACCTTTAAAGGTAGTAAGTTTTCGCGAGTAAAGCCATATCTCTTGATTGTAGCGTTACTTAGCCGCGAAGAAACGGGAAATTTCAATCGTTATCAACACATCTACTAAAGAGTCCTAAGGCTTAGATCATTACTTTCAAGCTTTTCCTTGATCTCGTCAAGGCTTGTGACTCCAAAGTTCTTACACCCGAGAAGTTCGGCTTCAGTTTTGCTGATTAATTCGGCAAGTGTCCTGATGTTAAGTCGCTGCAGGCATCTTTTTGCCCTTACTGACAACCCGAACTCGTCAACAGTTGTGGCCAGAAGCTCCTGATCCGCTCCTTCGGCAACAGCTTCGGCGGCGATTGCTTTACACTGGTCTTCCAGCGACATTCCGAGCTTAAGCTCCTTCTGGTCTAATATTGCACGTATCTCTGCGAGCGAGGTTTCTCCGAAGTTCTTATAGGATAAAAGTTCCAGCTCACTGATCCTCAACAGATCTCCGATCTTGTGGATTCCCATCTTCTTGAGGCAGTTTCGGCTTCTAACGGAAAGCTCAAAGTCGGAGATGGGAATTTCAAGTATCTGATTATGCTGTGTGAGCATCTTCTCGCGTTCTTCATCGTATATCATTACGCGAGAACTTTGGATGTCCTTTGCAAAAAGCCGTGCCTTTGCATGGTTTGGGTGGCAATCAAGAACCATATCTACGCATATTTCGGCCCTGTCATATTCGCCGATATCTTCATAGAGTACCGCAAGATTCAGCATTGCGTTTGCATATACGGGCGAATTTGCTTTTGTCTGCCTGTAATAATCGATTGCGGCATCGTCTTGCCCGCGAAGGTCGCATGCATAAGCAAGATGGAAGAGAGCTTCCTGATGAGAAGCGTCAAGTTCGATGGCTATTTTATAATTATCCATCGCAGTTTCATACTCACCCTGTGCATCGTTAAGTCTGCCCAGTTGGAAGTGGTAGTCTGCGCTGACTTTCTCGAAATTAGAACATGCGTTTAGAACTTTACCGGCTTCGTCGAGTCGTTGTGCCTTGCGAAGTGTATCTCCTTTCAGCAGGGCGACCATAAGCGAATCGGCACCGTTTTTTCCGGCATTGTCAAAGCTCGACAATGCTTCGTCATATTGGTTTTCATTGGATTGAGCACGTCCAAGGTAAACATATTTTTCTTTGCAATCGCCGGCTTTGACGAGGCATTTTATAGCTTCGGCGTATTTGGCAATCATACAAAGGCCGATTCCTTTTCCAAGGCTGGCTTTCTTATCTTCCAACTCTTGCGAGAAAGGCTCTTTTTTCAGATCAGTTGAATTGACTATCGCTGACAGTTTACGCAGATCTTCAAACGACGGTATTTGGGAACCAAACAAATCAACCTGAGCTTCTTCCATTATCGACGACATAATATTTGCTCCTTGCAAGCTTTTATAAATTAGAACTAACAGTAAAACGGCAGATTATAAGGATCTCGTGATTATATGCAAATTTTTTTTCACGGTAAAAAGGACTCTGGAATTCTATATTGCAGTTTGCTTAATATTGCGAATATTTTTTGCATAAGAGGCGTTTGTTGTTATATTGATGTTCTAAGGGCTCACCGGTTTATCGGGGCGGGCTTGAGAATCGGGAAAACTGGAAACTGCAAATTAAGACTCCGAAAGGTGTTATTTTGAAACTAAGACGTTATCTTCTTTGGGCTGGGGTGATTTTCATCGTTATCCTTGCTTTTCTGTCCGTATACGGTGCTTTTATCGGAGCTGATAAAGCTCAGCAGTTTTTTAATTCCATGCCGCTAGCGGTTTATTGGTCCGCGTTTACGGTCCTTCTGGTCGTTTCGTTTTATGTTTTCCCACGTTTTCGTCGACAACCCGGGCTTCTTTTGATGCATCTTGGTGGGGTACTTATCATCGGAGGATCGATGTTTTCTTCGCAGGGCGGGCATGAAATCCAGCGAAAATTTTTCAATCTCGATAAGATCGCCAAAGGGCAAATGACGATTCATGAAGGTCATGTAGAAAATCATCTTCTGGTCGATCCTAATACTCATCCCGATAAGAGCAACGTTTGGGAACTTCCTTTTGGGATCCGGCTTAACGATTTCAGACTCGAATACTACGACGCAGGCAGCCTGACTGTCTGGGTCGACGAAAATTCGGTATGGTCAGGCATCGCAACATTGGATCAACCTATAAAACTTCCGGGCAAATATGGAACCATTATACCACTGAAGAAATTCAACAATTTGCAGGTTACTTCTGTTGACGGAAAAATGCAGATTATCGACGCCGAGGGGCTGGGCTCAAATCCCGCTCTCCACGTACTTGTCAAAAGAGTCAACGGCAGCGAGCAGAAACATTATATCTATGAAAACTTTGCCGCCCATTCCCGTGAAGATGCCTTTGAGATGTCATACCGCAGTTCTATCGCCGATTATATTAGCGAGCTTGAGGTCATCGAAAACGGCGAAGTGGTGTTGAAGAAAGATATCGAGGTTAACGACCCTCTCCATTACGGCGGATACCATTTCTACCAGAGTGAATACCGTACCTATAAGGATGGGACATTTGCAACAGTACTTTCTGTTACCTCCGACTCGGGCCTCTATGTTGTTTATACCGGGTTCCTATTTCTCTGTCTCGGCATCATGTACCACCTGTGGATTCGCCCTGTATTTAAAAATCGCCCAACTCGAAATTTATAAGGACTTGTTATACGCATGGATATCAAATACACACCGCAGGGATGGATGATTTACTCCGTGATCGCATGTTATCTCGTAGCCTTCATCGCTGCGATAGCCCGCAGGCTCAAACTGGCAAACGCTGTTTATATTCTCGGCTTCATCATTGCCGTCGCTGCGTTCGTATACCGCTGGATTGACGTAAAACATGTCCCACTCCAGAATCTGTTCGAAGTTTTTCTTTGCCTGGGCATGCTGATCTACCCTCTTACGATTTTTTCACGCAGGTTTCTAAGGATCGCCTCCGGTCCCGCAGGATGCGCTGACATGCTTATCGGTGCGATCGTATTGTTTCCTGCCGGGTTTGTTTTTAGTGCCGAACCTCAGCAACTTCCGCCTGCACTTCAGTGCTGGTTGTTCGCACCACACGTCGCCGTATACATGATATCATATATGATCATGGCAAAGGCGACATTCCTTGCGATGGCGCAGTTAGCGGGCCGAAAACCGGACCCAAACCACAACCTCCTGCCCTACGAGGATGCCACATACCGCATGATCTGCATAGGTTTTCCATTTCTTACGCTTGGTCTGATACTGGGTAGCTGGTGGGGGAAACTTGCGTGGGGTGACTATTGGGGTTGGGATCCGAAGGAGCTTTGGTCGCTGGTTTCGTGGCTTGTTTATGTTGGGTACTTCCACTTCAGGTATATGTTCGGTAAGAAATATGCTAAAGCGAACAGTTGGTGGGCAATAGCGGGGATGGCGGCGATAATCATAACGCTGCTGTGGGTGAACCTGTCAAGGCTGTTCCCGGGGCTGCATAATTACGCAAGCTGAGGTACAATGAGAGATAGATTTTGCAACAGGCATGTTATTGATGTTGATACTGGGCAGGTGGTTTGTTCCAGTGGGGACGGGGCGCTCAGGTCGAATGCAATCGGGTCGTGTATCGTTGTCGCGGCATACGATCATTCTAACAAGAGAGGCGGGCTTGCTCATATTCTGCTTCCTGACAGCGCGCCTGCAAATGAAAAGGTTAAGACGAAATATGCCGCCGATGCAATCGATATGATGATAGGCGAACTTGATCGCGCAGGGACGGACATACAGGATATCGAGGTTTGTCTTGTAGGTGCGGGTAATGTTCTGGAAAAATCGGACGATACCATCTGCGAAAAGAATATTGCCTCCGTTAGACGGCTGCTTAAGGAAAGAAATATCCCGGTGAGGAAATCCGTGCTTGGCGGGACCAAGCGAAAGTTTCTTTATATGGATATCGAAAGCGGCAGAATTTATTATTCCGAAGACGGCGGCGAAGAAAAGCTTTTGTGGGAACCAGAGAAGGAAAAATAGGGCTGGAAATTACGGGAGAATTAAAGATGGGAAAAAAATACGCAGTTAAATTGCCCGGAGAGAAAACCGGTGTTGTACGGCGGATGTATGTGCTGGTAGGTTTTGTCGCGGTAGTAATACTGGCTTCTATGTGTACCGTTCTTTTTGTTGGCAGGCATATGACAGCGGTGAATACGCCGCAGATCGATGCGATGATGGAGATCAAGCTGGAAGCAGCTATGGGGCATTTGTGGCTTGAGGAAGTATTAAGCGGGGATGATGTTAAGTCTATTGATGATGTACTGGGGCATATTGATAATGCTGACTGGTACGCCGGAGCAATGCTTGCCGGCGGTGAGAATGTGGAAGGCAAATTTATTCCTCTTAAGAAGGCCGAATTGAGGGAGCATATCCAGCAGGTAAGAGACAAGATCGCCGAATTCAGAGCCATTACTCTTAAGCGTTGGGAGATGAAGGATACAAGTGGGATCGGTAGTGATATAGACCAGAAATACGATGCCGTTTTTGAGGATTTTATGGTTCAGGCGGACAATATAGAGACCGAACTACAGCGATTAATAAACAGGAGGTTAAGGGAATTCCAGGTGCTACAGGTGATTCTGATCGGTGTGTGCCTGGCGGCATTTGTTTGTGTCGGGATATTTTTCCGTGGTTTCTTAGTGCGTCATATTAATGATGAGATAGAATTGCGAGCAATAAACCAGCAGCTCGACGCATCTAACCAGCAATTAAGGGCCGGTGAGCAGCAGCTTCGGGCGGCCAATCAGCAGCTTACAGCAAACGAGCAGCAGCTTCGGGCGGCTAACCAGCAGCTTGCAGCAAACGAACAGCAGCTTCAAGAGTATGCCAAAATGCTTGAGTCTAAAAACAAGGAATTGCAAAGTATTGTCTGGGTTGCGTCTCATGACCTGAAATCTCCGCTGGTCAATATCACCGGTTTCAGTCAGATTCTTATGGAGAGTTGTGAAAAACTTGGAGAACTCATCGCCGCATTAAAACCGAAAGGAAAAGACGGGAAGGAAATATTGTCTCTTCTGCATGAAGATATTCCGGAATCGCTGAAGTATATCGATTCAAGTACGATCAAAATAAACATGCTTATCAATGGTCTTCTGGAGATATCAAGGTTAGGTTCGGCACAGATGAATACGGAACGTCTCGATATGAACAACTTGATCCAGCAGGTAATAAAAAGCAATGCGTTTAGAGCAAAAGATGTGGGGGTTTCTATAACATTCGATGAACTTCCGGAATGCATCGGTGATGGGAGCAGGGTCAATCAGGTGTTCAGTAACCTGATTGATAATGCTTTGAAGTATCTCGATCCTGTTAGAAAAGGGTCAATCCATATTTCCGGTTAGATCGGAAG
>VRUF01000011.1:19280-28057 GCA_019456245.1 Planctomycetota bacterium
GACGCTCTTCCGATCTATATTTCCGGTTGCCAAAAAGATGGCGAGAGCGTTTATTGTGTTGAGGATAACGGAATAGGTATAAATCCGAAATATCAGGATAAGATATTTGAAATATTTCACCGTCTTAGTCCTAATGATTTTGCCGGCGGGGAAGGTTTGGGCCTTTCGATAGTCTTGCGAATCCTTGATATGCAAAATGGGAGGATCTGGGTAGAATCGGAGCCGAAAAAAGGCAGCAAATTCTTTGTGTCCCTGCCCGGGGCATAAAATCGGCGATTTGCATATTACCCTTGCAATTCACATTGATACGTGTATAATCGCCTCCGTGTATGCCTAAGGCCCATCCGGGCGAAAAGTAATTTGATACAGAAGAGCATATAAATTTTATTTACGTGATCAACAATCAAGGAGTAAGTATAGATGGTTAAAACACTTAAGGCGTTTGGTGTTGTTGCAGGTACAGTAACCTTTCTTTTCTGCATGTCCGCCGGTATTACAAGTTTATTATTAAAAGATGTCCCTGAATGGGTCCACTTGCTAGGCGTTTTCTACATGGGAATGGCTTTTTTTGCAGGTCCACTGGTGATTATCGTTGCCCTTAAGGATTCTGCAGACGTTTCGCAACCCGTTAAGCGGAAAGAGGTTAAGCGGACGACAGCTAAACCGGCAGCAAGAAGAGGTTCTCCAAAACCGGCAGTAAAAGCTCAGGGGGAAAAAGAAAACGGATCCGGTCGGATATATGTGGGCAATCTTTCCCCTGAAGCCAATGTAGACGCTATAAAAATCGCGTTTTCAGGCTTTGGTGAGATAAAAGATATACGCATCATAAAGGATCGTGGTGGCAAATCCAAGGGGTATGCCTTTGTCGAAATGCCAAATAAAGAAGAAGCTCAAAACGCGATCGATTCTCTGAACGGACGTGAACTTGCGGGCAGGGTACTTAAACTGAATTTTGCCAAAACCAAGCCGACAGGCGGTTCAAGCAGGCCACCAAGACGCAGGCCGCCTAATAAACCCTCCAATCCACCAGAGCGTAAAGATGCTCAAATGGTCGATTGGGACGCCTGATACCCTTACCCGGCAGCAATATGGTAAGTTGAAGATATCGCCCTTGGTTCATGCGCACTTTATATATTTCCTTAACCTCTGAGTTTGCGCAAAAATGGCATTGAAAACCTCCACTTAAACCGATATAGTGATTATATGGATGAACATCTGAAAAATTCTGTTGGGATCGTAGAGACCAGAACGCTTCGTGTTGTATCTGCCGACGATAAGCTTGGTTTGCAGTGCGGAAAAAGCCTCGGCCCTATCGACGTTGCTTATGAAACGTACGGTGCTCTAAACGATAGCGGCGACAACGTCGTGTTGATCTGCCATGCGCTCAGCGGTAACGCCCATGTTGCCGGTTTTAACAGTGCCGGCGAGAAAAAGCCCGGCTGGTGGGATATCATGGTTGGCCCGTCGAAAGCGATCGATACGAACAAGTATTTTGTGATATGCTCGAATTTCCTTGGCGGATGTTCCGGAACAACGGGGCCTTCGTCGATCAACCCTGAGACGAAAAAGCCCTACGGTCTGGACTTTCCGATCATAACGATCGCCGATACTGTTAATGTACAGAAACTGCTGCTGGATAAACTGGGTGTAAAGCAGATCCTCGCCGCAATAGGCGGATCGATGGGCGGGATGCAGGTTATCCAGTGGTCCATTGCGTATCCGGATTTTGTCCGTTCGGCTTTGGCTATCGCTTCGACAACAAAATTAAGCGCCCAGGCTATAGCTTTTGACGCGGTTGGCCGAAGTGCGGTACTTGGCGATTCAAAATTTGCAGGCGGTCAGTACCATGACAGCGAAGGGCCGGACAGGGGTTTGGCGATTGCCCGGATGATCGGACATATTACATATCTGTCCGAAGAGAGCATGCGTCAGAAGTTCGGCAGGGAGCTTAGAAGTTCGGACGATTACCGTTATGACCTTAACAGCGAATTTTCCGTTGAGACATATCTGGACTACCAGGGACAGACGTTCGTCGAGCGTTTCGATGCGAACAGCTATCTTTACATTACGAAGGCGATGGACTATTTTGACGTTGCCCGCGATTACGGTACGTTGGAACACGCCTTCAGTAACATAAGCTGCAGGTTTCTTGTTGTGAGCATAACCAGCGACTGGCTTTTTACGCCGAAACAGTCGCAGGATATTCTCGATGCGCTCGTGACATGCGGGAAAAATGTAACATACTGTAATATTTCATCGCCGTACGGGCATGACGCGTTTTTGCTTGAGCCGAAAACACTCGGTGCTATCATTCGCGGATTTATCGATACGACGCATGATCCGCTTAATCGCCTTGAAGGATCGGTTGGCGATTCTCATAAACACAAACATAGCGCTCGCGTGGACAGGGCAAAGCGAGCTCGTGTTGATTATGAACTTATCAGTTCCCTGATCGAAAAAGAAAGCAAGGTTCTGGATGTCGGTTGCGGCGACGGCGAATTGCTGAGCCGGCTTATAGTGGGAAAACAGGTTGTCGGTGAAGGTATCGAGCTTGATCAGGATCTTGTAGTCCACTGTATCGGCAGGGGTATTTCCGTTGTCCATCGCGATATTGACGAAGGGCTTGGCGAATATGCGACGGACTGTTTTGACTATGCGATCCTGTCGCAAACGCTGCAGACAGTTAAGGATCCCGAGAAGGTTTTCAGGGAGCTTCTTCGTATCGCAAAGAAAGTTATTGTAAGTTTTCCGAATTTTGGGCATTGGAAGTGCCGGCTTCAACTACTGCTTAAGGGGCATTCTCCGAGAACGAGACAGCTTCCGTTCCGCTGGTACGATTCGCCGAATATACACTGCCTGACGCTGAAGGATTTTGACGAATTTTGCGAGGAGTTGGGGGCAAACGTCGAAAAGAAAATCCCCATCTCCAAACACAGACGCAGCGCGATAAGATTTTTGCCGAACATACTCGCCGATCAGGCGATCTACCTGACGAGTAAGTACGAGGGCTGAGGTTGTATACCCTTAAGGGGGGTAAATTGACGCGATTAAAGCACTCAGTGTTCCTATTTGTCTAGTGCTGTGTCAATCTTAAATTTACGGGTTCTTGCTTGTATTCAAGGAGCATCTACTGCGTCAGAAAGCCTCGTCCTACATCTGCAGGGCTTCGTTTTCTTCCTTGTAGCTACTCATTGAGTACTTCGCAATAACTCGAAACTTTAATCTTGATAAAGCACTTGGCTGCTAAGTGCGGGCGTCAACTTTTTTTCTGCTATGTCAACCTCTTCGGCAATTGAGTCCCCCACTTTCTGGAAGGAGTCATAAGTGTTGGTTTTTTGCGTAATCATAGCGCGAAAGGCGGAGGATTCTTTAATATCCCGCACGGCGGTGGTTTTGAGCGGTGTATATTTATTAGTTTTTTGGGTAACCGTGACGGTGACCCGTGGCTTATTAAATTTGGCAACCTTTATGGGTGGAGCCTGAAGGGGTTGATTATTTACTTGAGCCGCTGATGCCGGTGAAGGAGTATTTTTTTCAGCCTTTTTTGGGGTTACCGCAGGGCGCGAGTTATATCTGGCGACGCTTGACGACGGTGCAAGATTGGCAAGCTCTTGTGCTATGACCTTGTCAGGGTTATAAGGTATAATAGCATATGGGCCGTACTTTTCTATCGCAACGTCGGCGATGTGAGCCATAATCGGAGCGTAGTGAATGTCCGGCGTGATGGTTTTACTACTGCGATCATGATGAACGATGCTTAGTATCTTTCCCTTTTCAAATTCTTTCGGGACGATATGATATTCCATAGAAAACCCATACCGGGATACATCGTGGCTGGGGACAGGATGAGGTTGCGGTCTTGCGTCACTGCAAATTTCAGGAACGATCATTGGTGTAATAAAACCATCGTCAATGCCGATGTCAAGATTTCGCTTTTTCATGCTTACGATGAAGTTGCCGGTAAACCATTTGCCCCTAACCATTTCAGCGGCTTTTTTTGCAACACGTCCAGAGCGACCGCCAAGTCTTTTCAGTTCCTGATTTATTGCCAATGTCATTGCTTTATTATACTTATGATCAGTATCACGTATTGCTTTTGCTGCGATGCTTGTGCCAAGAAGATTGGAGTATACGTCTTCCCATGAAAAGGCAGATGCGAACTCAGGGATTATGATCACTGTGTGATAGCCAAACCACGTGAGCATTTCGTGCCATGTCGTTGCAGAGAATGCTAAATACTGACCGAGTTGGAGCGAGACCTCCCGGGCGACGGTTTCTTTGTCTGTTTGCTGCCAATTATCAGGATAAGATAATTTGAAAACATGCTTTGAGCGGTCGGCGACTAAACGAAAAGAAAATTCAGTCTGATCGGTCAGCATGCCATTGTATATTTTTTCCGACAGGTACTTCGTATTGTCGGCAGCGATCCTGAGGTGGGCAATGTCGATGTGTCCGCATTTGCGTGCGTATGTGATGCCATTTTTTTCGAACGGATTAAAACCGTAGGAGTGGCGGCCCAGTTTGTCTGAGCTAATATACCTTGTGCCTGGTGTTGAAGTGGCATAGCATCCCAGCCTGCGTCGGGGTTGACCGTAACCGCAACCGGTGAGACCTAAGGCTGCTATACAAGCCGAACCGATGATACAATAACGAATGACTTTACTTGTCAGGTGTGACGACGTCCTTGATAAAACCCTTCTCATCTCATTCTCCTTTGACGCATAATAATCCGTTAAAATGAATCATGCGTTACCATCCGCGGATTTCCAATAAAGCTGCCCTATGCTCGGTTGAAATACGGACAACGACCGATAACTTTTACTATATTAGGATATTTTTTCAGATTGTCAATAAAATTCTTCAATGTTGTTAGCGTGAAGCGGTATTGCTGTAAGGTCTTATTTTACAAGGATTTCGCGGTTTGCGGTGAGGGGGTGTCATCCATTTTTTTTGGGGTTGTAGATTTTTCCGCCGTGGTTGACATATGATCTTAGAATTTCTATTGCCTGTTGGCGTTTTATGTTCCGTGTTACTTCGATGTTTCTGTTTTTCAGCTGGTCGATCCAGTCTTTTGGTTTTGCACCTTCGTCGAATCCGATTTGGCGGGCGTCTTCGTCTTTTGCTCCGCATACTACAGAGCGTATGCCTGACCAGGGGATTGCTCCGAGACACATTGCGCATGGTTCTGTTGTTGTTACGAGTTGGCGTGGCGTGTTGTCGGCGTATAAGTCGAAAGTTTCCAGTTTTTTCTGGGCGATGGCTATCGCGACTATTTCGGCGTGAGCTATGGAGCAGTTGGTAGAGGTTACGAGGTTTACGCCGACGGAGATGAGTTTGCCGGTTTGTTGTTCGAAGATCGCTGCCGCGAAGGGTCCGCCTGTTTTATGTTCGATGTTAAGCTTTGCCAGTTCGAGTGCAAGGGACATACGCTGTTCAATATCGAGGAAGGTTTTGTCCTGAGTAGAGAGAAAGTTTTCGGTCCATTTCGGCAGGGCGATGGTGACTGTTTCGTGATGCATTATTCTTCCTTCTCATTAAGATTCAGGGCGGCGGAGTTTATACAGTACCTAAGGCTGGTAGGCGCCGGGCCATCTTTGAACACGTGTCCCAAATGTCCGCCGCAACGAGAACAAAGCACCTCGGTGCGAGTGGTAAAAAGGCCCTTGTCGATTTCACTATCGATGTTTTCTTCAGATATGGGTTGATAGAAGCTGGGCCAGCCGGTGCCGGATTCGAATTTTGTCTCCGAGTCGAAAAGGTCATTGCCGCAACCAGCACATTGATAGATGCCTTTGGCTTTGGAGTCGTGGTATACGCCTGTAAAGGCGAGTTCGGTACCTTTCTTACGGAGAATATCGAACTGTTCTTCGGTTAACTCTGCCTTCCATTGAGCCTCGGTCTTTGTGATCTTGTCGGTCATGGTTTTCGCCTCCTTTTGTGTTTCAGGTTTTTTCGGTGAGGGGGATTTGCTGTCGCAGCCTATTGAAGCGAAGGCTATTATCAACGCGGCCAGAATTTTTGTGACATATACTGTCATTTCAGTATCATCGGTTCTTTTCTTTTTACGAGTTGTACCGCCACGCCCCATGGGTCGCGGACTACCGCGAAAGTGTCGCCGTTGCTGGTGTTTACTTCGCCATCTGCCGTTGCCCCGGCTTCGATGAGTTTAGCGCGATCGGCGCTAACGTCTTCTGAGACGAAGGCGATATGAAAGAGCAAAAGGTCCATTGATGCATAATCCGGTACGGCATCGGGTGGGTTGTTGTAGATTTCCAGAATGGTGTTTTTGTTTTCGTCACCAATAAAGAAAGCCTGTCCCGTGTCGCGTACGATCTGCATACCCAGATTATCGCAGTACCACCGGGCCATCTCGGCGGGTGCTTTTACGTTTATTGCGATGTGTTCGATTCTCATAATTTCATTCCCGCAGTAGCATTGACCTGAATAGTTATATCGTAAAATTTCCCCGTCAGGGTTCTATACACCTCTTCGGCAATGAGTTTTGCACCTTCTGCGTTGGGATGTATGCCGTCCGGGAATAGTTCGCCATTTTCGCTAAGTGCCTGGTAGAGATCGATCGTTGGGAGATTTTTTTTCCTGGCCAGTTTTCTTATTTTCGGGACGATCTCATCGCGCACAACCGATCTGCTGATGTTAAATTTGCCGTCTCTGTAGACCGGCACCGGATAACATAACCAAATCCTGGGTTTTCCGTCTGTCTGTTCGAATGTTTCTATCATCGCCAGGTAGTCCGGTGAGTATTCGTTTTTGTATTTCCAGTTCTTCGGCTTGCTGTCGTTGGTACCGAGTTTGATAACGACGACATCAGGCTTGAAGTCGACAGCTTTATCGAGTGCGACTTTCCAGTAAGGTTTGTCGCCATTTTTGAGCATAGTAGCGCCGCTTACGCCGAAGTTTTTCACATCCCATTTTGCTCCCAGCATTTCGCCGAGCCGGGCGGGATAACTTTGCTTTTTCCGGTCCTTAATCCCTGCTCCGTATGTAATGCTGTCACCGACACAGGCAACACGGATTGGACGTGAAAAATCACTTATCTGAACAGGCCCATGTCCTGGGACAGAACCGCATCCGACAAAAACGGTCAGCGAAACAAATATCAAAAGGACAGCTAAGCTCTTGCGTAACACGGCGAAATCTCCTGTTTTAAAAACGGTTTCCTATTCAAGCATTATTGTACAACAGGCCGGATTATAATGAAATAAATTTTCTGGTCAAATTTTTGCGTTGTATTCCGGCCAGGTTGCTCCTAGTTGTCCGCATGCTGCTTTTATTGATTGGCCTCGTTTGTAACGCGCTGTGGTTTCTATGCCGGCTTGCATTAGTATGTCGAAGAATGCCTGGAACCTGTCCGAGGTGCTTGGCTCGAAGTGGCAGCCTGGGTGCGGATTGTATTCTATGAGATTTACGTTGGCGTTTATACCCTTCAGCAGTTTTATGATCGCACGCGCGTTGGCGTCGGTGTCGTTTACACCTTTGATCATGCAGTAGACGAACATTACGCGGCGGTTTGTGATTTCCTGATATTTCCGTATCGCCTGCATTAGCTTTTTCAGGGGATATTTTCTGGCTGCGCCCATTAGTTCTGCCCGTTTGCGGTCATTTGTCGAATGCAGGGAGATGGCCAGGTGCACCTGAAGTTTTTCGTCGGCGAACCTGATGATCTGATCCGGTATTCCGCATGTCGAGATGGTCAGGTGTCTTGCGCCGATGTTTTTTCCAGCGTGGTGGTTGAGTATCCTCAGTGACCGGGTTACCTCGTCGTAATTGTCCAGGGGTTCGCCCATCCCCATATAGACGACGTTGTTGATCTCGCCAATGTCAGCGGCGACTTTGTTGACCTGATCGACGATCTCGGCGCAGGTCAAATTTCGTCTGAATTTAAGCCTTGCCGTCGCGCAGAAAACACATCCCATACGACATCCGGCTTGGCAGGATATGCAAAGGGTTTTGCGGTCCTTGCTTGTGAGTATCACGCTTTCGATGCGTGCGCCGCCGGCTAGTTCGAAGAGGTATTTCACTGTCCCGTCGTCATCGGTGTGCTTTTCGACGGTTTTCAGGGCAGAGATGTAAAACCCTTCCCCGGCGAGTTTTGTGCGAAAGTCTTTGGATAGTGTGGTGATCTCATCGATATTGTCGGCGGATTTGGCGTGAATGAACGAAAATATGTATTTGGCGAGGTATTTCTTGCTGCCAAGCTCCAGTACGATATCTTCAATTTCTTCGAGTGTCTTATTTTTCAGGTCTTTTTCGCTGTTCATGTCGCCATTATACCGGTTTTTGCAAGTTGATGACAGGTTGAATTATAAGTGGCGTAACTATCCGTCCGAGCGGGCGTATAAAAAGGGTGAAGGGTGAGGTGTAAAGATGGTATAAAAGTTTGAAAGGGTGGTAAAATGAAGGGTTGGGTAATAATATCGCTTGCGGTTTTCGTGGCGGTTTTGGTGTTTGGGGTTGTTGAAACCGAGGCACGGTCGTACTGGCAGTTGAGATTTGAGGACGCGAGGTATTCTTCGCCCCAATATTACAGCGGCGGCGACCGTCTCTGGTGCGGACGGACTTCGGGTAGAAGAAGATTCGTCCCCTATCGCGAATTTAGACGCCATCCAAGATACCGCCATCGGGATATTCCACGCTATTGCTACAGGGGCAGGCCAAGATATCGGGGATATTATGGTGGTCAATACCGTTACTACAGACCCAGACCGCAAGGCGGATACAGGGGCCATCGACGCCGCTGTAGGTAATATATAGGCGAT
>VRUF01000141.1:0-299 GCA_019456245.1 Planctomycetota bacterium
CACTGTTGCAAAGCAGGTTCCGGTAATTCTGTTTACAACTGACAATGATCTTAAAGTGACATATATCGAAGGTAAAGGGCTCGATAACTTGGGGTTGTCAGATAAAGACGCAATCGGTCGTGAAGTGTCCGAAGTTTTTGGTAAAAGTAAAGAAGTATCCGACTGTTGCAAATCGGCATTGGCGGAAAATGACTCTGTAGCTACGATCAATGTCGAAGATTCTGTCTTAAAACTTTTTTCTGCTCCTTTGAAAGACAGGGGGTACATCGAAGGGGTGATCGCCGTTGCCATTGATATTA
>VRUF01000141.1:309-7275 GCA_019456245.1 Planctomycetota bacterium
CACAGGCAGAGTTAAATGATTATCGTGAACGAATGCTTGAGCAGAAAACTCTTGCTGAACTTGGAGCTATAAGTACCGAAATGGTGCAAAAGCTATCGCTGCCTGTTGCCTCAATAAAGGCATTTCTTTTGACCGCTATTGTTGCTCTCCGGAAAATCCCGAATAATGTCAATTTTCGTGAACCACTTCAAAACAGCCTCGATCAATCATCTAAGGCCATGAAGATTATAGACCAGTTCTTTAGCTTTGCCAATATTGCCCCTAATCCCAAGCCGAAGCCAATCGATGTCGAGCAGGTTGTCAATCGGGTATTGGCTGTTTTTAGAGACAGGATAAATCGAGCGATGTTAAGAGTTGAAACTTTTGGGATCGATGTTGTGCCATGTATGTTTGTATCATTGCACGAACTCGAGCAGGTGTTTTTCACGATTTTTCAAAATGTGGTGCGTGCTGCTGACGGTAAGGAGGTCGCAGATTTTTCAATTAAATGCAATCTTAGTGAAGAAAAACTTGAGATTGTTTTCAGCGATAACTTTGACAGTATTCCTTATGACGATCCCAAAGATATTTTTGAGCCATTCTCATTGTCAGAGGGTACTCCGTCAACAAATTCGTTCGGGTTTGTTGTACTCAAAAGGCTTGTGTTAGCCTATGAAGGCACAATTGATGCCAAACGGCAAGATGATGGTATAACTACTGTCGAAATAACACTGCCCGTCGAAAAACTGTATTAGAGGCTCTGAAAAACGTTTTTGTGCAGAATATCGGTATTATTGCAACCTCCTTTCATTTAATATTTACCTGTATTTCCCCTAATTTATGAATAACTGGGTGAAGGTTCAGGGATTTCATGTGAATTACTAGCTAATTTATGGCGAAATACTGTATATAGCTGGGAATTTCCGGATTATTAAACGATTTGCTATTTTTTCTCAAATTTGGTATAGTACGGTTATGATTCTCGTTATTTGGAAAATATTTGGCTTTTAGTGTATTTGGTGATTCTCAGATTTGGCAAAGACTCTAACTGATATGGAGCATAAATTATTGGCTGAAATCCAGCATGGATTGCCCGCCACTTCCACACCATATAAGGATGTTGCGTCCAAAATTGGCGTCGATATCGAAAAAGTTCTGGATATTCTTAATAATTGGAAAAACGATGGGCGGATGCGTCGCGTAGGGGCCATTGTGAACCATTTTAAAGTCGGGTTACAGGCAGGCGCTATGGTTGTCTGGCAGGTCGAACAAAATAGGATTGAAGAGGTAGGTAAGATTCTGGCCTCGTTTTCGGAGGTTTCTCATGCTTATGAAAGACCATCTACCGATCAGTGGCCATATAATGTTTATACCATGATTCATGGTCCAAACGTTGATGCCGTCGTAGAGACTATTAAGAAAATGAGCGGACAGGCGGCAGTGAAGAATTATAAGCAGTTGGAAACCGTCCGAGAACTGAAAAAGGTGCCGCCTACTTATATAGTCGATAGTCGTTAGTCTTTTGTCGTTAGTTAGTCGTTAGATTTTAGGATATGGAATGCTTCAATTGCCCGTTGTAGAACGAAATATATTTATTTTTGTGATGGCTATATATCTTGCTTGCTCGATATTGGCTTTTATTCAACTGTTTCGTTCATCTGATAAATATCGTACGATGCTTATTTCACTTATTGCCCTTGCGGTGTCGCTGGAGTCTTTAATTCTTGTATTCAGAGCGGTAGCTATTAAATCGATACCGCTTACCGGTTTGTTCGAGTCTATGATAGTTCTTTCCATTGCATTTGGTTTGACATTTCTTTTTCTTAGCATAACGATCCGGTATGTGTGGTTCTCTTCAATTATGGTTTGGTTTATTTTCGGTCTTATCGTATTGTCGGCGTTTGTGGCGGCACCTGCTTCTAAAATAGAGTTGTTGGTAGAAACCCCCTGGGTTGTCTGGCATGGCCTTTCGATGGTTTTTTCGGGTGCAGCGATTGTTTTTTCCGGTTCGATTGCAACACTTTTTTTGCTCACCAGGCGAAATCTTAAGCGTAAAAAGATCAGAAGGGTAATCGGCAAAGTTCCGAATATCGAAAAACTTGAGTCTCTTAACATTATCGGGATAAAGGCCGCATTTGTTTTTCTGTCATTTGGTTTGATGAGCGGGATCGGCCTTGCGGTTGTAAAGAGCGCCGAGATCCCGATATCGTTTAATGACTGGATCACCGACTCGAAGATAATACTTGTAGTCGTAGCGTGGGTGTTGCTTGCAGTTGTTCTTGTATTACGGCCGCTTTTTTTAAGAGGGCGTGGTGTGGCGATCATTACGTTACTTGTGTGCTTTCTGATTATTTTTTCGATAATCGGCGCTACTGTATTTTGCGGTACTGAACATGATTTTTCCGGCAGTCCTACAGAGACGGTTAATTCCGAGGGGCTGCAATAATGTATATTCTGCTTGTCGGCCTTAATCATAAAACGGCTCCGGTTGAAGTTCGCGAACAACTGGCCTTTGACTCTGAGGCCTCTGTGGAGGCTTTGAAAGAGTTTAAGCAGCGATATCCCAATGGCGAGTTTGTTCTTCTGTCGACATGCAATCGAGTGGAACTGTATATCGCGATTGACAAATCGTCGAAGGTTTCACTGACTGAAATGGCGGCCTGTCTTACCGAAATGCGCGGCGTTGATTTTAATGAGTTCAGGAAGCATCTTTATATTATGAGAGATCAGCATGTTGTCAGGCATTTGCTGGCGGTTACTTCCAGTCTCGACAGCATGGTTATCGGTGAAAATCAGATCAGCACGCAGGTTAGAGAAAGTTACGGTCTTGCCTGCGATTATGCCAGCAGCGGCAAGGTTCTTAATCATCTTTTCCATGCCGCTTTTGCAGTCAGCAAAAAGGTCTTCAGTCAGACTTCAATATCCAGCCGGCGTGTAAGTGTCGCAGGTGTGGCGGTCGATCTTGCCAAGCAGCTTTTCGATGATATCAAATCCGCGAAGATCGTAGTTCTCGGTGCAGGTGAAATGGGTGAGCTGCTTGTCGAGCACTTCCTTCATATAAAATGCGATGATATTACAGTAATCAACAGAACCCAAAAGCGTGGCTGTACCGTCGCTTTACGACATGGCATTAAAGCTGTCGGTTGGGATAGGCTTGAAACAGAGCTGATTGACGCGAATATTGTAGTTGGAGCCGCTTCGGCCAACGATGGGTATCTTTTTGATAAAAAGAAATTCTCTGAGATAATGTCGAAAAGACGCGGCAGGACTTTACTTGCTGTTGATATCACGGTTCCGCGGAGTTTTGATCCAAAGATTAATAAACTTGAAGGCGTATATCTGTACTGCATTGACGATCTGTCGCAGGTTGTAGAGGATAATATTAAACTTCGAGAGGGCGATCTTGAAAAGGCAGTAGAGATTATTTGTCAGGGAGTTGGGGAATACATGGAGTGGTTTGCGAGAAGGGATATCGGCCCGCTGATCGGGAAAATGAAGCATGCCTTTGACAATATCCAAAAGGGCGAGATGGAAAAGTTTTTTGCCGGTGATCGCCAGCAAGCCAGCTGTAAAGATGTTATGGATGGAACTGTCAGCCGTGTTGTTAATAAGATTTTGCATTGTGTAATTAGAAACATCGACCATGTAGCTCTTCAACATAGCCCTACCGATGCGGTGAAGCTGGCAGAAAGCATTCTCGAGCATGCAGAGAATATTATTGATGAAGACAATCAGAAAGGTTTGCAGTGAATCCAAACACTGGAAAAAATAGAATATTGAGACTGTTGTTTTGGGAAAGTACGATTAAGTGCAATTTGACTTGTGCGCACTGCAGGCGAGTTGAAACAGATGAGGCTGCGCCGAGTGATATGGCGACGGACCAGGCGATGGATATGATCGATCAGCTTGCCGCTGTCGGTAAGGAGCAGGGATTTATGCCGGTGCTGGTTTTTAGCGGCGGTGAACCGCTTTGCAGAGATGATATCTTCGATCTGATAAGACATGCCAGGAAAAGAGAATTGCAGCTTGCTTTGGCGAGCAATGGGACTCTTATTGATGCTGCTATAGCTGAGAAAATAAATAATTCGGGTATTCAGCGAGTTTCGATAAGTCTCGACGGTGCAACCAGCGAGATTCATAACAAGCTTCGCCAGCTTGAGGGATCTTTTGAAGGGGCTATTAAAGGGATCGGTCATTTGAAGAAGGCCGGCGTGCCTTTCCAGATCAATGTTACGATTACTCGCTTTAACGCTGGCCAGCTTGATGACGTATTTGCTCTTGCCGAAAAGCTTGGAGCTGTTGCGGTGCATTTGTTTATGTTGGTTCCGGTCGGGTGCGGTGAGGAGTTTGCCACTGAAGATATGCTGTCGGCAGATGAATATGAAAAGATGATGGTGCGGATTGCTAAACTGGAAGTGTCTCAGAATTTGCAGATCAAGGTTACATGCGGCCCGCATTATGAAAGAGTTGTCAGGCAGGCGGGCCTGAGGAAAGCTCCTCAAAAACCGGATATGCCGGTATGTCCGCATGATCATGGCAAGGGCGGTCATCCGGTCGGAAAACCGGTGCATAGCTCCAAGGGCTGCCTTGCGGGTGTGAGCGTTATTTTTGTCGGGCATCAAGGGGATGTTTTCCCCTGCGGTTATCTGCCGGTTAATTGCGGTAATGTATTGGAAACTCGACTTAAGGAAATCTGGAATAATAGTGACGATCTTGCGAAGATGCGGGATACGAACCAGCTTACGGGCAAATGCGGCGTATGCGAATATCGTAAGATTTGCGGCGGATGCAGGGCGCGAGCATTTTCGGTTAAGGGTGATTATATGGCGGAAGAGCCGTTTTGCGATTATCTTCCTGATGCAAAGAAATAAACCTTTTAAAAGTATTACAGAACTGAACAGGATTAAAATATGATTAATGTCACAAAACTTTATTGTGATGAAGTAACGCCTGGTGACTGGCTTAGATATGGTATGCGTGGCAGCGGTGAGAGAGACGGCGAGTCTGTGCCTGAGAAGGCCTCGGAAAGAAAGCCTATCGTGGTATGGAACATTACGAGTAAGTGTAATTTGAAATGCGTGCACTGCTATAATGACAGCGGGCTTAATACGGACTGCATTGAGGTTACTACCGATAAGGCTAAAGAGGTGTTGACCGATCTTGCCGGTTTTGGTGTTCCATCGGTTTTGTTTAGCGGAGGAGAGCCTTTGATGCGGGAGGATCTTTTTGAGCTTATTCCGTTCGCACGTGATAAGGGGCTTCGTACAGTTATTTCTACAAACGGGACGCTGATTACTTCTGAAAAGGCTAAGCTGATAAAGGACTATGGTGTGTCGTATGTTGGCATAAGCCTTGACGGAATCGGCCTGGTAAACGATAAGTTTCGCGGTGTTGAAGGTGCGTTTGACAGGGCGGTTGTTGGTATCCGCAATTGTATGGAAGCAGGTGTCAGGGTTGGACTTCGATTGACTCTTACAAAACGTAATGTCCAGGACATTGAGCAGTTGTTCGAATTCATGGACAAAGAAGGCGTCGAGCGTGCTTGTTTCTATCACCTTGTTCCCAGCGGAAGAGGTGAAGGGATGTTTACGGATGACCTTGCTCCGGCCCAGAGTATAAAGGCAATGGAAACCATTCTCGCGAAAACAAAGCAGCTAAAAGAGTCTGGCAAAAAGACAGATATTCTTACCGTTGATAATCATGTTGACGGTGTTTACCTTTACTTGAAACTGCTTGAAGAGGATCCGGTCAGAGCGAAGGAAGTCTGGAAGCTTTTGACGTGGAACGGCGGTGGACTTAACAGCAGTGGAGTTGGGATCAGTTGTCTGGATTTCCATGGTCATGTCCACCCCGATCAGTTCTGGTATCATTATTCGCTTGGGAATATTCATGAAAAGCCGTTTAGCGAGATATGGAGTAATTCTGATGAGCCATTGCTAAAGGGGCTTCGAAACAGACGTGATTATGTTAAGGGCAGGTGCCGTATGTATAAATACTTCGATGCATGCGGGGGTGCTTTAAGGGTTCGGGCGGATCTTTATTTTAACGATCCGTGGGCTCCTGAGCCAGCGTGCTATCTTACCGATGAACAGATCGGTTTAGATGAAACGAAAAAAGCCGAGCTTAAAGCGGCCGGTGAAATTTACGAGATGCCTGGGTAGTGGATAACAATTCGAGTTGTTAATATGATGACCACAAAGGATACATTCAAATCAGATAGCGAAAAGCTTCCTGAGCTTAGACGTACAGTGTTGATCGAGCAGATCAAGTGGCTGATACGAATGCGCTGGTTTGCTGTGGCTGGCATTGTTGTTTCCGGCCTGGTTTGTACGTACATATTTCCCGTTTTGCCGGAAGTTAATACGATACATAGGTGCGCACTTTTCCTGCTTTTATTCAATGTGGCTTATCTGGTAATATCTTTTAGATGCGAATCCGAGCCTACGGCATTTGATATTGTTTTCGCACTGGTCCAGATTGAGGTTGATCTTGTTATACTTACGATTTTGATTCATTTTTCCGGCGGGGTAACTAATCCGTTTACATTCTTTTACGTGTTTCATATTATAATCGCGACGATAATATTGCCAAAGAAGCTGTCGATCCTGGTTGGCATAACTACAATCTCTATGTTCGGAATTATAGCCATTGGTGAGTTAAACGAATGGGGATTTCTGAGGCATTACCCTATAAGGCTGTCGCCGGTAAATAATCTCTGGAAGAATCCAACCTATATGTTTGGTATGTTTGTTGCGTTCTCATCGACAGTTATTCTTACACATTATCTTACCCGGACAGTTGTTGCGAGAATGGCATCCAAGGAAATTGAGGCCTCGCGTAATAAAGATTTGCTTGAGGCAATAATTACCGCTATGGGCGAAGGGCTCCTTTTCATAAACAATGATGGCCAGGTTCAATACTGTTCGGCACGATATTTGCTCTTTGGTGAATTCATATAGTGTTTGGGTTTCTTTTGTTGATTTTATG
>VRUF01000383.1 GCA_019456245.1 Planctomycetota bacterium
CAGGGGGAAAACGCCTCTTCAAATGCGCGCCCATACACCACCACTTCCACCTCATAGGATGGTCAGAACCCCAAATAGTAGTACGATTCTGGCTGCTGGCAATAATGTTCGCAACTCTGGCACTTGCAACACTGAAACTTAGATAATCTTCGGCGCAAAAAAAAAACTGCCACGCCACGGAAAATCCGCAATGCGGCAGTAAAAATCTGCAAATATCAACTCAGATGAATATTACTTTGTCGGCGAAGGAATCTGAAAATTCGGAGGCAACGACACCTTCGGAGGCGCCTCTTTGGTATCGAGCAGTTCCATCTCAAAAATAAGTGTCGAATTCGGCGGAATACTACCCCTTCCACGCGGACCATAGGCGAGATCAAAAGGAACATAAAGCTCCCATTTTGCACCAATCTTCATAAGCTGCAATGCCTCGGTCCACCCGGGGATGACACCGGTAACAGGAAGTTCTAAAGGCGTACCCTTCTTGTAAGAACTGTCAAATTCCGTACCGTCAATAAACGTTCCCTTGTAGTTGGCAACGAAAATATCCGTCTTCTTAGGAATCGCTCCGGTACCTTCTCTGATCACCTTGTACTGCAAACCGCTCGGCAATACCACTACGCCTTTTTTCTTTTTGTTCTCTTCAAGAAACGCCACACCCTCTTTGGCCATATCTTCCATCTTCTTTTGCTGTGCTGCCTTCATACGCTTGTCGAAGTCTTGCAGAACCTGTCGGATTTCGATTTCGTTCAGAGCCAAATCCTTACCTGAAAATGCATCGCTAAACCCCTGCAAAAAAGCTTCGAGATCGATATCAAGGCCTCCCTTTTTGAAATTACCACCCATCTGAATACCGATAGCGTAACCTGCCTTTTGCTGCTCGGTTTTAAGCTCGACACTTTTCTTTTCGGCCTTATCTTTCTCAGTCTTTTTCGCTGCTGCCATAATGGTTCCCACTAATACGAGCAGTACCACTAACATAATTAATTTCGATTTCAAAACTAGCTCCTTAATGATTGGTTTCTCTAAGGGTACGCCCGCCAATCGGACTCTTTTATCGCCCTCAGACAGAATTATACCACTGTATCGGCAAAAACACAACCCCCCTCTCACCGGCATCCATTTTCGTGTTTTTTTTGCTTTACCTCGCCATAAATCCAAAAAAAGCATGATTAGCCCGCATTTTTCT
>VRUF01000142.1:0-2987 GCA_019456245.1 Planctomycetota bacterium
TACCCGACGCTCTTCCGATCTGTAATCAGGCGACTGTATTTTCGCAAACAGAACCCCAAGCGGCGTCGAATAGTCCGCCTCAAGCGGGATCGGTTTATCGTTGATCTCAATAACTTCCCTTTCAAGCGGATCGTAAAAAGTAAGGGTAATCTTCCTGCTGTAACCGCTGCCGGAACTATCCTCCGGCGAAAAAGACAAAATCGCCGTCATCGGAAAAGCGATCCCGTCTTCAGGATTATACTCCCCGAATTCCGCTTTCGAACGAGGTTCATCCGCAAATCCGACAAGAGGAGCGCCAAGCCCCCTCGAAAAATACTCATTCTTAAGCCCCTTCACCTCCACCTGGTTCGCAGATATTATTTTATCGAAAAGTCCCGGATCCCAAACACCATTGCCCCCATGAACAACTTTAAACTCATAAGACCTGTCAAGTATCTCACGTTCGCCATCCTTCCACGGATCGTCTTTCTCCTGCGCAATCTGAACAAGCCGCGAAACCGAACGATTATAAACCTCCGCCATAAACCTGTAACTCGGCGTAAGCGGATGGTACTCGTCGTCAGGCGGCGAGAAAAACAAAAAATCCCACGCAAGTGACGCTGCGTTAAGATACATCGCCAATGCCCCGTCACGATCCCGCGGATACCGTCTTCGAGCCTCAAGCAAAGACAATTCCGCCGCTGTGATCGCCAGCTCAGGATCGTCATCGCCAGCCATTATCTCCTGCAATTCTAAAATCGTACTCCGCTGATCCTTGACGTATTTCCCCTCAAGAAAAAGCAAACGAAGCGTCTGAATACTCTGTCCACTAGGCCTGTTCGAATCCAGCGCACTAGACGCACGACGCCTGAATATCTTAACAGGACTCGATGCCTTAACTGAATAAGCCTTCCCGCAGCCTGCAAGAAAAGACAAAACGAAAAATGTAACAAAAACAAGAAATGAACGCCTGCGATAAAAATGAATAAACATTGTATCCCCCCGGATTTTTTAACCCTCTGTTCCGATTATTTCCTCGTAAGCATCGCGGCAAGAAGAATATGCCTTAGCCTGTCAACGCTAAGTTTTTCAAGATACGAATCAGTAAAGTCCAGCTTAAAACCCCCTTTAAATTTCCGTATCCGGTTCTTCAGTTGCGGTCTGCTCAATGAAACGATCAACGTAGATAACTTTTCAAATCTTGCCGATGTCATGACCTTCCCTCGTAAATTCCACGCACTTAATATCAAAGACAAACTATCTATCGAACGATTAAATACCCCGGTTAACTTACAATCTTCAGGCTGGCTCAAAAAAGTGACAAAAAAGAAAATTTACTTCCTCCCAACCAAAAAAAACGTTGGCCATTTCCAAAATGTCTGATAATCTACTCACATGAAAACAAGTTCGCTTAACTACAATTTACCCTCGGAGCTAATCGCCCAGAAACCGGCCCACTTACGCACACTTTCCAGGCTCCTGGTCATGGACCGATCAAAAAACACCCTCCACGACAGAAATTTCCCCGATATCATCGAATACCTCGACCCCGGCGACTGCCTCGTCCTCAACGACACAAAGGTAATTCCAGCCCGTTTTTTCGCCAGAAAGACCACCGGAGCAAAACTAGAAGGCCTCTTCATCGCCGCACATGAATCCGGAACATGGCAGGTAATGCTAAAAAACGCCCGCAAAATAAAAAAAGAAGATCATCTAATAATAACCGACCGCCAGGGCAACGATTTCTGCCGCGCACGCGCAATAGACCGCACCCCAACCGGCCAATGGCTAATAGAACCCGAATCAAACGATACCCCAGAACAAATCCTCGAAAAAATCGGCTTCGCCCCACTCCCCCCATACATAAAGCGGTCCCCCGACAAACAAACCGACCAGTCCGACCTCACCCGATATCAAACCGTATACGCCCGCCAAACCGGCGCCATCGCCGCCCCCACAGCCGGCCTCCACTTCACAGACCAGCTCCTCGAAAAGATAAAACAAAAAGGCGCCCAACTCGCATATGTAACCCTCCACGTCGGCGCAGGAACATTCAAACCCGTAACAGCCGATAACCTCGCCGACCACGACATACACAGCGAGACATATTCACTAGACGAAAAAAACGCCAGGATCATTAACGACGCCATCGCAAAAAACAAACGCATCATCGCGGTAGGAACAACAACGGTAAGAACCCTGGAAACAATCGCAAAGCAGCGAAACCTAACCCCCCAAACCGGCGACACAAAACTATTCATATCCCCCCCATACGATTTCAAAGTAGTGGATGCAATCATCACAAACTTCCACCTCCCTAAATCAACCTTATTAGCCCTGATAGCGGCCTTCGCAGGACTAGAAGAAGTCCAAAATGCATACAAACATGCAATACAAAAAAAATACCGTTTCTACTCCTACGGAGACGCAATGCTAATCATTTAGGATTCAACTCGCCAAACAACTCCCTCACAACATCAACAAGTTCCTCAGTCTTGATCTGCCCCGCTACGATCTTACCATCCGGCCCAATAAGAACATACGAGTTCATATTCTGCATACCAAAATCCTGCACCAGCTTCTGAGATTTTTCGCTTTGCACATCAATAAGCCCAATCTTCCATTCCACACCAAGCTGCGCCGCAAAGAACTTAGCAGCCCTTGACATAGTTTTCGCCAAAGTACCATACGACGCACAAACACTAACGATCTCAAACTTCCCCTCATCCCCATACTCAGAGTAAAGCCCCTTAAGCACCTCAACATCCTTCTCCAGATAATCAGGCTTAGACATCATCGCAAGATCGACAAGCACATACTTACCCGCAAAATCGCCAACCCGTATCTTCCCGCCATCAACATCGTCAAGCTCAATATCAGGCACTGAAACACCAGCCTTCATCTTATCCGTAACCTCCGGATCGATAACCCCAATATCCAAAGGCTTCTCCATATCCTCTTCTTCTTTAAATTCCTCCACAATAAACTCATGCTTGACCTGACAAAGA
>VRUF01000142.1:2997-7211 GCA_019456245.1 Planctomycetota bacterium
CAAAGAACATACTTCCAATAATCCTTCTCACCCCGCTTGGCGGGATCATATATCGTCCCCCGCAACTCATACGTGCCCGGAACAACATCTTCGATACGGAAAGAACCGTCATCTTTCAAAACAACCGGATAATTCTTCATCTGGCCATTATGCCCAACCTGCATCGCCTGCGCCTTCTCCATATAAGCCTTACCCGCTTCGCTGGCCATCCATTCCTGATGCCACGCCTGTTTTTCCTCCATACTCATAACAAGATAATTCTCAGGCAGATCCATTTCAGGCATATCAACCTTATTCATCTCAACCTTACCGCGAACATAAAAATGCATCATTTGCTGATCAGACACCTTAACGCCAGCAGGCAGCAATATCCTGCCCACAACAGGCCGACCGCCACCGCCAAGCTCCACAAAACTAGTCTCACCAGCAGCAACCTCAACAGGAGTTTGGTTGCTGAAGCTCCAACCGCCATTGCCACTTTTGATCTTTTTAGATACATTCATCTTAAACGGCCAAACCTTATCAAAAACAAACCGACCCTCTTCGTCAGCAGTAACCGTCAAATAATACCCCACGTGTATATCATCTCGCTGCATATTTCGTTGATCAGCGTTAACCACGACCTCCCGGCCCCCGTCAACTTTGGCCCCCTTATAAACAACACCTTCGATCCGCCCCCACTTCTCAAGGAATATCTCCCCGCTAGCCTCAAATTCATCTGCCGTAACAACTGCCATACCATCTTTATGCAGCACAGCCATCTTATAAACCTCATTTATAGGAGGCAATTTAAACGCCCCGTCCTTATCGGTCTTAACACGAATATTACCATAGCCCGACCGGTGATAGTTGTCCGTAATGTTTAATGATCCCTGCCCCTGCTTTGCAATTATAACCTCCGCCCCAACCGCAGCACTGCCATCGGCCCAGTAAACACCGCCGCTCAACCCCTCGCCCTTGCCAAGATATATATCATGCTCGACATCCACACCTTCGTTATAAAACACCGGCAACTCCGTGGGCAGATACCCCTCCGCCTCGATCTTAATCGCATAGCCACGAGTTTGATCGCTCATCGAATGTTCATACGCACCGCCCTTAACAACCTTACCGCGATGACTCTGCCACGAAATCGTTTTATTTTCCTGCGACTCAATCCCTTCGATCATCTTAAATTCATCGATCTCCTCACCAGTATCAGCATCCAGCACCTTACCCGTCAGTTTCCCAACATTCAGCAAAGTAACCAAATACTCCTCCTCAGAAGGCTCCATAGCAAACTTGCGGATACACGATTTCTTCTTAGCAGAAATAACGTAATAAACCGTATCCTTCGGCACATCCTTGAGTACCGCAACCCCATCGACGTCCGTCTTCGCCTTAAGTCGAATATTCTGGCTCAGATGCTGGCCCCAATTTCTCCCACCCGCGCGCCATTCGTCACCTTCTATCCTGGCCTTCCTGATCCCCTTCCCATCGGCATCAACCACACGAATCTGCACCGTGTAACCGGGTTCAAGAACAAAAACAAAATCCTCCATCCCATCGCCAATCGTGATCCACTGCATATCCTGCGCAAACCCATCCGCCTTAACAGTAAGGATTATCTCTCCCGCTTTACATTTCTCAAAGCTGAACATCCCCTCGCCATCCGTTTTAATTTCGGCTTGATCAGAATGATTATGTCCCATACCCTTGTACACCTTAGCATCAGCAATCCCATTACCGTCAAGATCGACAACCTGCCCCTTAACCGTCAAACCCTCGCGAACCAGCACAACCGCTGTCTTAGCCCGCAAAGAAGCAATAGAAGGACGGATAGAATACTGCTCGGCGCTTACATATTTGTCATGTTCAACCTCAAGATATATCTCACGAGCATCGGCTGGCAAAACATCGCAAACCCATCTGCCCTCTTTATCGCTTGCGCACTTAACACCGCTTACAACGATCTGCTCTACCGCTTGATAATCGTTATTATTAATTCGAACCTTAACAGTAGCATCCTTAACCAGTTCACCACCTTCTGTCTTAACGATCCCACCGATAACCGTTCCCTTCTCCATCTGAATAACATAGTTCAACGGTATCGCAAGCCCCTGCGACTCAGGCCTGAAATTAAGCCGCTTCGGAACATATTTATCCGGATTGACATTCACATACAGGTAATCCAGCTTACCTTCGCCCACCTCGATAAAACACCTCCCAACCGAATCTGTCTCAAGAGTCTCCTTAGGCTTGTCGGCATCGGAACGGTATAAACTGCTCTTAACTTCAACCCCAGCCATAGGCTTACCAGTCGCCTTGTCAACAAGCTTGATCCCCAAAAATCCCTCAACATCGTTATCCTCATCCACCACAGCAACTTCTTCCTCCCCGCCTTCTTCGCCTCCACCTTCTTCACCGCCGCCATCAGCCACCGCAGCCTCTCCGCCAATTTTCGCCGTCAAAATCCCTATCGCCGCCGTATACGGATTATCCCCAGCCACACCATCCCATTCATCGCTAAGCTTTTGCAAAATCGCCAGCAATTCCACATCACCAACCCCGGCAAGATAATTCGCAACCGCTGCCCTGCTCTGAGCATCGCCACCGGTAAGCAGCTTAAAAAGTCCCTCACTATCCCCAGCCGCAAAAAGCTCACCGGCAAGCTTAGCAGCCCCGGCGATTGCCTCCGCTTTAGCATCAACATCATTCTCAACTACCAACACCACCCCTGCTCCATCACCGCCGTCAGGCATAACCGGCGAAACAACCTCACTCCCGCTACCGCCTGCAACAATATCCTGCCCCGAATCGCCCTCACCATTCAATACCGCTATACCAATAATAACCGCAACCAGAATCATCGCAGCAGCCGCAACCTTAATAAATTTCCCAGCCATGATCTTTCTCCTTATCCATGAAAAACCGCTCGCAGCAGACCCCGCCCGTTCCAAAGCATTGTTAAACTCGCCCACCATCTCCCACCTGAGCTTATCCTTATGCTCACCCCGGGGCGAATTATCGATCTTCAATCCCTCGACGATCTCTTCAAATTCGGATTCGAACTTATCTTTCTTATCCATCATAATCTCCGCGCGAAACGGTCTTCAAATATTTACGTAATGCCTTAATCCCCCGATGCGCGATCACACGCACCGAAGAAGGCTTTTTATCAACTATTTCCGCGATCTGTTCAAAGCTAAGTCTCTCGAAGTATCGCAGCGTAATAATGGTTTGCGTATCGGGGGCAAGCTTTCCGATCGCCGCATAAACTTTGGGCCAATCCGGGCTTTCCCGATTATCTTCGCTGTTTTTGACAAGGTTTGACGCTTCTTTCTCCAACAACCGGCGACGCCGAAGATTCTTCCGGATATAACTGTTCGCATGGTTGGCAGCTATGGCATAGAGCCAATTGCGAAATTCAACTTCTGTTTCACCGCAAAAACCCGGCATTTTACGGGCAACAGCAAGAAATACCGAAGAAGTAACATCCTCAGCAGCATCCCTGCAATACAAACGGCGAACACAAAAACGATATATACCCGGGTAATACTTCTCATAAAGCGCACCCAATGCCGACGCGTCGCTCCGACCACGCAATACAAGATTTTCATCCCTGTGAAATAAACTTTTAGCCATAGCATCAACCATCGTCACCCCAATAGTTGCGCAAAGCACCCAAATGTTACAAAAAAAATAAAATCCCCCCCCCTCACCCTTTAACTAAGGTATTTTCCGAAATACCGTGCAACTGGTAAACATCTCAAACCCAAGCAAACACAGACCCGCAAAAGCCCACGAACCAAACTGCTCTGCATATTCCACATACTCAACCGATTTGATCTCGCTCTTTTCAAGCTTATCGATTTCCTTATATATCTTCTTCAAATCCCCGCCGCTTCCGGCCCGCCCATAAAACCCGCCGGTATTTTCAGCAATCGCCCGCAGCAAACGCTCATCCACACCGCCGCCCCTCAGCATCCCAAGCAATCCCTCCCTACTCGTAACAGACTCGATCCCGATCGTATAGATTTTTATCCCCCACTCTTTCGCAAGCGCAGCCGCCTCAAGCGGATTCGCCCCCACATTATTCCGCCCATCCGTAAGCAATATTATAACCTTGCTCTTGATCGTAAACTTATCCTGCACACCTTCACCGGCAAGTTCTCCGCCAACACGCAATCGTTTATTGCGATCGACTATTTCATCTTCGGCAGTCTTAAGCCGAG
>VRUF01000143.1 GCA_019456245.1 Planctomycetota bacterium
GGACCTGGTCGAGATCGGTCTTGATGTTCTTAATCCTATCCAGCCGGCGTGTGTCGATCCGGCGAAGGTAAAAGAGGAATTCGGCGATAAGCTTTGTTTCTGGGGAACGATCGACGAGCAGCATACTTTGCCCTTCGGCAGTGCCGCTGATGTGGAAAAGGAAGTAAAAGAAAGACTGGCAACTATCGGCAAAGGCGGAGGACTGATATTAGGACCGACACACCACGTACAGCTCGATACGCCAATGGAAAATTTCTGGGCGATGGTAAATACCATCGTAAAGTAATACTTTTTGATGTTTTAAAGGAGCTTTATCATGCAGGTAACACGGAAAATGTCTATCTGGGTATTAGGACTGATTTTAATTGCCTTATGCTGCAATTCAGCAATAGAGGCAAAGGCAGCCGATTCAATTGCAGTTGAGATGCCGCAGCTTACGCCAAGACCGATCTCGGTAGCAGGGCTGAACCAGTTCAAGGTTGACCTTAACGGCAAATGGCGTTTCAACCCCGTGCCGCAGGAAGGTTTTCAGAATCCGGATAGCGCCGTTGACGACTGGGCATATATCAAGGTTCCGGGCGAATGGGTGATGCAGGGATTTGACGCACCGACGGATAAGGGTGTGGGCTATCGCAGGACAGTTGGCGTACCTGCGGACTGGGCGGGCAAACGAGTAAAGATCCGTTTTGACGGAGTTTACAGCGGTGCTGTGATCTGGATAAACGGCAGCCAAGTCGGCACCCACGATGGGGGTTTTTCACCCTTTGAATTTGATATTACCGATTCCACCCTGTGCGGAGAGGAAAACGTGATCGCTCTTTCGGTCATCAATGATTCTCCTGCCGGGCGGCTTTCCAATCAGTCCAGCTATGCCGCTCATCCTCTCGGCGGAATAACAAGAAAAGCGATGATGTTCGCCGTTGACAATCTGAATGTTTCACGGTTCCATGTTGAAACTCATTTTGACGAGCAGTACAGGGACGCAACGCTGAAGATTCTGCTTAATGTTACCAACGAAGGGGCATCCAGTGTCTATGACGCGGGCGTCTGGCTTTGGATGACCGCCCCGGACGGTAACTGGGTAAGGCTGGAAAATGGCAATGTCGAACTGCCGACGATCAAAGCAAACGATAAATTAGAGCATGTAATTGAAATTCCGGTTAAGGCTCCGGCGAAATGGGATCCTGAACACCCTAACCTGTACAAACTTTACTGTGTACTCAGGAAGGGTAAAAAGGCGGTTGAAACGGTAACCCGCCGGGTAGGATTTCGGCAGGTTGAGGTTCGCGGCAAGCAGATTTTTGTCAATAATAAACCGATCAAATTGCGGGGTATCTGCCGCCATGAAGCTCATCCTTTAATGGGGCGATCGCTTGATCCGGGGGCTAACCTGTGGCGAAAAGATGCTGAGATATTCCGTGCCGCTAACATGAACTATATCCGCACATCGCACTATCCGCCCGCCGAGGAATTTATCGACGCATGTGATGAGTTGGGCCTGTTCGTGGAATGTGAAGCACCGTTCTGCTTTGCCGGCTTGGGCGATCCAGACAATCCACTCCATCTTTCGCCACCGAGTGATGTCGACGACCCGAAATTAAGGGCTGTTCATACGCAGGTTACGCTTGAGATGATCGAACGCGACCGCAGTCATCCATCGGTAATAATCTGGTCTGTGGGTTGCGAATCTAAATGGGGCGAAAACTTCATTGCTGCCAGTAAAGCTTCGCAAAAGGCCGATTCTACCCGTCCGCTCAACGTAAGCGCATGGAAACCGAACCATGACAACGGAATGCTTGATGTTGCCTCAAGGCACTATCCCGGATTCAAAGGCCCTAAAAAATATGCTGATCATCCCCGGCCGATAATATATGACGAGTACTGCCATTTGATGTGCTATAACACTACCGAGTTCCTGACCGATCCGGGTCTGCGCGATTATTGGGGGCAGATTTTAGCGGCCCAATGGGAAGGTATGTATGCAAGTGAAGGCTGTGCCGGCGGTGCGCTATGGTCGGGTATCGACGATGTTTTTCTTTTGCCGAAGGGGATGACCACTCCTTATGTAGGTTACGGCAAGTGGGGGCCGATAGACGGATGGCGAAGGGAAAAACCGGAATACTGGCATGTGAAAAAAACATATTCGCCTGTTCGCATATTCCAGAAAACGGTTGATGCTGCCGCTCTGGGCCAACCGTTAAATATTGAGATACACAACCGATATGACTTCAGCAATTTAAATGAAGTCAGAACAACATGGCAAATTGGCGATGAAACCGGAACTGTTGAACTTGACATAGAACCTAAAACCAAAGGAACATTGGCGATCAAGCCTAAGCAAAAAGATTTGGCTGGCAAGGAACTTGTGCTAAAGTTTAATGACTCGACAGGGTTTCTTGTAGATATTTACAAGTTGCCGATCGGCGAAGCAACCGATGTTGAACAGGAAAAACCAGCCGGCAAAGTCGAACTGGTTCAAAACGACGACACGATAACCGTCAAAAGCACTGAGGGGCAATGGGTAATTGACAAAAAAACTGGTTTGATACAAAAAGGTATTTCCAAAGGTAAAGCCGTGGTTGTTGGCGGCCCAACTCTTATGGCTAATCCGCATATAAGCGGAGATGATGTCCCGCTTCCACTAACACAATGGCCGAAAGGGCCTTCGAATGTAATGTGCGGCAACTGGAAGCTCGAAAAAATTGAGGTAGAACGATCCGGCGATGAAATAATCGTTCGCTCAAAAGGCCAATACGACCAGGCTGACGGTATTTATACGATGCGGTTTGACGGAGCCGGCGGGTTGACCATTGACTATTTGTTTGAATATAAAACCGATGTCCGTCCAAGAGAGGTTGGCATAGTCTTTGGCATTGCGAAAGATTGCGATACGTTAAGCTGGAAGCGAAAAGGTCTTTGGACGGTTTATCCCGAAGACCATATCGGAAGAAACCAGGGGCAGGCCAAAGCTTTCCGCGGGCCGGATTGGCCTGAGATCAAAAAGCATAGCGCCCCAGTGTGGCCGTGGTCGCTGGACAGTACACCGCAGGGAACGAATGATTTCCGAAGTTCCAAACACAATATCCTCCGGGCAAAGCTCAAAGACGCTGGAGACATTGGTGTAAAGGTGGTATCCGACGGCAGTCAGACAATACGAAGCTATGTTGATACCGATAGTATCGGCCTGCTTATCGCTTATTATTCCGACGGCGGTGTGGAACAATATTTCGAGGGCGAACTGCCGGATTTTCAAAGAATATGGCAGACCAAAGGCCTGAAGGTCCTGGATAGTGTGAAACTGAAATTAGACTGATAAAAATTTTAGGAAGGAATGTGTAGTTGTCAAGCGTTCGTAGGACAGTTGAAAACTGATGGATTTCAGGTATTCGCTCTTTGAAAAAGATTCCGCCTTTGGCCCTCCAGAGGCGGGCAGGCTCCCTTCGGGAGGCTATTTTTATTTTCTGTTTTGTGGTGGGGGCGTTTTTTGTATCGGTATTCTTTATTGCGGTGGTTAGTGCGGGCCCGTTCCATCTTCGCCAAGGCTACGGCGGACAGGTGGGCCCTTACCCCCGATCCAAGGATTGGGGGTTAAATGAAGCAGATGATTGCCGGAGGCAATCGCCAATTTTTATGTTGTGTTTTGTGGTGGCGTTTTAAATGATTAATGTCTAATGTTTAATGATTAATGTCCAGAGGGAGGGGGAATTTTCGTTACATATTTGACAGATGGGAGTTGTATGGCTATAATGCTGCTCCTTTGTTAATTAGAGATTTTAGAGTACACTAATGGAAATGTGAGGTACACAAAATGAAGAAAAATATTACAATTTTAGTTTTGGGTCTATTCTTAATGGGATGTTCTGTAAAAAATGGCCGTCAACCTTTAAAGCAAGCCTTGTCAATAGAAGGTCAAAAGGTTCTGGTCTATACGACCGCCAGCAATACAAATCTTAGGATGTCTCATACAGGCAACAAGGTATTTCAGGCGGATAAGCAACCACTTGAATCGGAAGTTGCTGTTTTTGTAAACCCAAACAAAACATTCCAAACTTTTTGGGGCATTGGGGGATCTACTACCGATGCGTCTGCAGAAGTCTTTGCTAAGCTACCTAAAGCCAAACAAGAAGAATTTTTGAAAGCCTACTTTGACAAAGAAGATGGGATCGGCTATACGCTGGCAAGAACACCAATTCACAGTTGTGACTTTAGCAGTGCGAGTTTTACATACGTTTCGGATGAGGACAAAGAATTAAAAACATTTAACATTGACCATGATAAGCAATACCGAATTCCTTTTATCAAAAGAGCTATTAAAGCTGCCGGAGGCAAACTGGCATTATACGCAAGTCCCTGGAGTCCGCCTGCATTTATGAAAGATAATAATAATATGCTGCAAGGCGGAAAACTGCTGCCTGAATATTATGAGGCCTGGGCATTGTATTATACAAAGTTTATAAAAGCATACGAAAAGGAGGGTATGCCGATTTGGGGGATTACAATTCAAAATGAACCTATGGCAACTCAACGATGGGAATCTTGTATTTACACGGCTGTAGAAGAGAGGGATTTTTTGAAAAACCATCTCGGGCCAACAATGGAACGTGAAGGGCTTGGAGATAAAAACATCGTGGTTTGGGATCATAATAGAGATCTGATCACCAACAGAGCCAACACGATATTCGATGACCCTGAAGCTTCCAAATATGCGTGGGGAATTGGGTTCCACTGGTACGAAGTATGGGCCGGCGGAGAGTATATGTATGAAAACCTCGACCGTGTTCAAGAATCCTACCCGGACAAGCATTTACTGTTTACGGAGGGATGCGTCGAAAGTTTTGATGCAGCTAAATACCATCACTGGCCAAATGCAGAACGATATGGGAAATCTATGATCAATGATTTCAACCAGGGAACCGTTGGATGGACGGACTGGAATATGCTGCTGGATCAAACCGGCGGGCCAAACCATGTCGGCAACCTGTGCTTTGCCCCTATTCATGCCGATACGACAAAAGGAGAATTAATTTACACTCCATCATATTATTACATCGGTCATTTTTCCAAATTTATCCGTCCTAATGCAAAAAGAGTGAGCACAGTGAGTAGCAGAAGCCATTTGTTAAGTACTTCATTTATTAACGAAGATGGGAAAATCGCAACGATTGTGATGAATCAGAGCGATAAAAAAATAACATATAAACTGTACATTGGTCTTCAAGCCGTTGAGGAAACCATTCTACCTCATTCCATTCAAACACTTGTTTACTCAAACTGACCGATTGGCCAGCTTGAGAGTTTTTAGTTGTTAGAAGATTTTGGGCAGGCATTAGTACAGTGTCCGTGCAATCTTGCCGGGTTCTCTCTTGTGGCAGCCGAGCATCTGCTGCGTCAGAAATACTCGACATATCCTCAAATATGGCTGCGTTTTCTTCCTTGCATCTGCCCGGCTGGCACTGCGAGATAACCCAACATTATTCCACGGACAATGTACCAGGGGTGCCCCTACATTGTCTTGTTATTTTTGTTGCTGCATCGACTGCATCATCATTTGCTGCTGTATCTTCATGAATGCTCCGAATAATTCCTGGAGATGCTGCTTGGGCAGGGTTATCTGTAGATTCACCTTTCCGTTATTTGTTCTTCCGGCAATGGCTATGCAGCTTTGGGTAGGTATGTTGATGTCACCCAACGAACCCAACATCATTTGTACCTGCGGGACGGGGATCATGGGGGCGAAGCTTTTTACCGAGTTGAGCACGCGAATGAGATTTAAGGAAGCAACAAAACCGGCGTTTTGGGAATCGTCAATAATATCCAGTGCCACTTTGATGTCACCAGCAGGAGCAGGCGGGGCAGACCGGGTTAGAGCGGCAAGAGAGTTTAGCTTGTTGTCAACATCGGCTCCACAGTTCATGATAAATATATCCCCGGTTGCTACCTGTCCCTTGGGAATCATAAAGGCCGTTAAAGGGTTCATAGGTGCATTCTTCGCAAGTAAGGCATTAGTTTGTGATTGTTTTTGAAAAAATTGGTCGAAGGCTTGGGCATCTATTGTCTGAACGATCTTACCTAAAGTGAAAAATGGCATTTGCGGTGCAATCTCAATAAAGAACGCCTGTTCATCTCCAACAAGGTCAAAACCCTCTTTTGCTATCTCAATACTGGGAACGGATGAGGACATGTTTTGGAAAAGCTCAATTAATTTTTTTGTAATCGGTTTGTTCATTTTCAATACGCCGGTTATGACAGCGGGGTTGTTGACATAGCCTGACATTTTGAAACCGGGTTTAACGGCCGGGTCGGGCCTTAGAGCATTTGCAATCTCCGATCCTGGTTTTGCGGTAAAGCTTATGTTCAGTTTGAGGGCGTTTTGTGTCGGTGTCAGCATTAAGCTTATGGATTTAAGTTGTTTGATAGCATCCTGAAGCATTTTTATTTTCGCTTCCTGGTCGCCTGGTTTTTGCTGCTGTCCCATTGCTGCTGCTGCGGCCATCTGTTGCTGTGCCTTGACGATAAGCATCGGGCCGAAAATATCCGAAGCGACCTCCAGATTCCCGTACGCCCATAATGGAGCCGTTGTCCCGCGAGTTGTTTCGTCACTGTCGAGAATTCCGGCCATCGCCCCGGACGCGGAGATATTTGCCACATCAGAGTATTCACTCATCACAGCATAGTTTGCCGAAAGTTTCCACAGTTTTAGTTTATCCAAGCCAGGCGCAGAAATCGTTGAAGCCCCATTTCCGTCGGGGTCGGATATATTGCGGGATGATTCTATGAATGCATCATAATCGGTTACCGGTAAAACTATTCCGATGGCAGGTTCGGGATTGGACTCAAGGTTTTTTGCAAATACAGCGAAACTGCCTTTGGTATCGAGGCCGACGAGCATCTCGTTGCCGAGTAATTTTCCCAGTTGCATTTTTGCCATCATCCCAACCGGAAACGGCACGGCACCGGAGAGGTAGCTGTTAGTCATTGTCAGTGTGTTGTCCAGGTCATTGATCACCACGCAAAAGAGTGAATCGGCGGGGATGAGATTCAGCACCGGATGCCGAACTGTGTGCACTTGTGGATGCACCTGGGCCGGCATTGGGGCAGGTTGTACCTCCTGGGGCTGGGCAGGTTGTGTTTCCTGCCGCTGAGCCTCTGCCAGTAGATGAACAACAGCGTCGCTATCGGCAGCAGCAGATTCTTC
>VRUF01000144.1 GCA_019456245.1 Planctomycetota bacterium
GCAATGATAACAGCCCTCGGCCAGATCGGCAGACAAAAAGTCATGTTCATCGGCCAGAACAAGGGACGCGATACAAAAGAAAAGATCGAGTGCAACTTCGGATGTCCAAACCCGGAAGGATATCGCAAAGCACTCCTGAAAATGAAGACAGCCGAAAAATTCGGCCTCCCCATCGTAACATTGATAGACACTCCCGGTGCCTATCCCGGCATCGGAGCAGAAGAAAGAGGACAGGCCCAGGCAATTGCAGTAAACCTGATGGAAATGTCACGCCTGAAAGTACCGATCATATCTATCGTAATAGGAGAGGGAGGTTCAGGAGGAGCACTCGGAATCGGCGTAGCCGACCGATTAGCAGTCCTCGAACACGCATACTATTCGGTAATCTCACCGGAAGGATGCGCAGGAATACTATGGCGAGACGGCGCTCAGGCCCCGCAAGCCGCCCAATCTCTAAAGTTGACAAGCAAAGAGCTAAAACAACTGCACCTCATCGACGCGGTAATCGACGAACCACTCGGTGGTGCCCACCGAAGCATACACGACACGGTATACAACGTAGAGCAATTCATAGTAAGATCCCTGCGGGAACTAAAGCGATACAAAATAGATTCACTTCTCGAAAAAAGATACGAAAAGATACGCTCGATAGGATACAGCAGCGAGATGGTCAAAAAAGTAACGAAGATGCGAGAAGTCACCAGGATCCCGGAAAGACTATCTGCAAAAGCCCAACTGGATAAGATAAAACAACCACAAACACCAAAACCCATAAGCCAGAAATAATTGATAAATAAACCCATCTAAGTCTGTAAGTAATCCAAAAAAGTTGATCTAAATCTGCAAATAATCCTGAAAAGTTGATCTAAACTCTGAAAAAACCTCCAAAATTTAAAAATTTACGCAGAAATGCTCAAAATATCACAAATTCTGGTATTTTTTAAAAAAGTTTTATTTACTTATCGGAACATACCCGCTAATATGGCAGAAAATTAGGAGAATATTCTTACATCTCTCAGGAATGTTCTCTGGCATATTATCAAGATGAGAGCATGTTAAAGCGGTCTCAAAATGGGACCAAGGAGAAGTACAAGTGAGCACAGGCACAGTAAAATGGTTCAATGCAAGTAAGGGATTTGGTTTTATCACTCCGGACGATGGTGGCGAAGATTTGTTTGTTCATTACTCGGAAATTAAATCGGAAGGTTATGCAAGTCTCGATGACGGGCAAAAAGTAGAGTTCGAAGTTGGCGAAGGCAAAAAAGGCCCATGCGCTACGAACGTAGTTCCTGCCTAACCGAAGTTTTACTCGTAAAAAAAAGGCCCTGTAAAATTGCAGGGCCTTTTTAATAATTCTATAAAAAAGTAGGTTTCAAATCAAATGAGCCCTTAAGGGGAATTCTGCATATCAAGATCACAATATGGACTTGAGCCCTTTCTCCTGAACTTGTTCCGCCAGTATCTTCAATTGCTCAAGAGCCATACGTAACTCCTCGCTGCTTTCAACAAGATTTTCGTAAAGAAGTCCGTCGTTAACTAACCGCCCGATAGTACCCTCGCCATTATTAACTTTTGCCAGAATGCTTTCAATTTCTTTTATTGCCTCTACAAGTGCCTCGGATGTCTCATGAAGGGATGTTTGACCCTGTGTAGAAAGTTTCTCGACCGACTTAAGCGTATTTGTTGCCTGTATAGAAAATTTCTCGACAGACTTAAGCATAACTGTTGCCTGTGCACTCATTTCGATAAAATTGGCAAGCGTTTGCTTAAAATTGACCTGATTTTCTTTATCACCAACGATCTGGTCGACGCTGGCAGCGAGAGAACTTACACGCTCGACCAGTACCTCAAGTTTCTGCTGAATTTCCTTTGGAATAAATTCGTTCGTAGAACCGGCACCTCCATGCAGATAATCCATTCCTTCACGTAAAAATGTACCGGAGGGCTTTTCTGGATCAAATATTTCGATATAACTGCTGCCGATACTGCGGGTCATAACCTTTATAGTTACATTATCGGGGATACTCTTAAACTTCTTGTCAATTGCAAGACCGATTCGTACCACGTGTGTTTGCGACCCTTCCTCCCAATCACTCACAGGCATCGGAGGCAAAACCTCCGTTACACGACCTACCTGGTAACCGCAATATCGAACGGGTGTTTGCTCTTGAACTCCGGAAGCAGTCGGAAACTGAATCACAATCTTAAACGAGCGAAACTCACTTACTGTAACCGGAAGATCGCCGAACAATGCTATCAGCCATATCAAAGCAGCTGATGCTATTATCACAAAACCACCGACAATCACATTGCGACGCTTTTGCAGTGTGTTATAATCCGTCATGAAACGCTTCCTTTCGAATCGATCCGGCCTTCGATGAACAATTCACGTATTGCACGAAGCGGATAACCGCTTTTGTTCAGTTTCTTGATAAGTTTGATGCGATCAACGGCAGACGCATCGAACATGCGACGGTTGCTTTCAGTAACTTCCGTCGCCTCAAGCAATCCAAGCATCAGATAGTATTGCAGAGACTGCGTGGAAATTCCAGCACATTTTGCCGCAACACCTATTGACATCAGTTTCTTTTTTTCATTCACAATTTTCAACGCGAGCATTTACTACCCTAAAGGGTATATTCGATTTTCACCTCTCCTGCAAACGCCATTTCCCAGCAGCTTCGTCCGATAATTTCTCGAAGGAACGTCTTACCTGTTCAAACTCGACATCACGCCACACAGTCGCTTTTGAATTCTTCGGCTTTTTGGCTACGTAAATCAACAAATAATCGTACTCTTCCGCAATGTCATGCTGACCAAGCCGAAAAGCCTCCCTCCCAAATCTTTTCAGTCTATTTCTCACAACCGCTGGACCAAGTTTTTTGCTCACTCCAACACCAAAACGTGGATAACCAAGGCTGTTAACCTGGACGTACAAAACACATAAATTATCTCTGGCACAGCATTTATGTCGCAAAATAGCTGTAAATTCAGCATTCGACCGAATTCGCTGCCGGTTCCTGAAAAAAAAACGTCTCAACGTCTACCTCGATTATATACTGGTCACGATTGAAAATTCCCATTTAGTTCGTGGCCATTTACTACCCTTAAGGGTATACTCACTCATATCTGAACGTACATTTGGTGCTTACCATTATAAGTATCGGCCAATTAAAGTATAAACAGAAATTATAGTTCGCGTGATCCCCAATGGGGCGTATATAGGCCTGAAATAACCGCTTAAGGGGGCCTTATCTGCAAAGAAAACATATAAGGCCAATCCTACTAAAAAATTCTTAGCCGCCTAGGAATTAGGGTCGCTTCCCCCGCTGCCTTGTTGTTCTTCGAATGGCGCTTTTAGCGCATCCTCCAGCAACCTCTTCTCAGGAAGGATGATTTGCCCAAACGCAGCAGGATCCTTTGGCGGTTGCATACTTGCTATCAAATCAAGCAGATACTCGATCTGACGCACCTTTTCCTGCCCTTTTAGCTTGGGCCAGTCTCCAAACTGACGATTGCGAATGTCCTCATAATAGCTCGTCAGGTCGACTTCCATCTGCGGCACAAACTCGATATCTCCGCTAAGAAGCCACGATGTAATCGATTTAGAGAAAAAAGGATCGCATTCCTCCGCACGCGGCAAAAGCTTTCCCGCTTCCTCCATGGCTTTGTCCGAAATCAGATACGATGCTTCCCGTAAATTATCCGTCAACGCAACACCACCAAGATAAGTCGCCAATTCTGCTTTGCCATACAATGCAAGAATGTTACTCTTGACGGCTGTACTGGCAAATTCTCCGCCATCTGCCAACGCACCAAAGCCTTCGACAGCAAGATCAAAACTCCCGTATGTCTTCTCACGGTGATCGGCACTTGCCTGTGAACATTGACGTATCATACTGGCAAGACCGCCAGAACCGGTTATCGCAGAGATATCCTCGACAAATCGCATCCTTGACAGCAGTTCCTCATGGAAACGAACACTATCGGAATATATCGCCCCAAGCCACAATCGAGAAGACGCAACCCGCTCGGCGGCAAAACCTCGAACCTTGCCGGACTTTGCTGACCTGTCGTAATCGACGGCTGCTTTTTCAAATAGTGCCGCTATCTCTTCAAGGGAATCATTGTATGTATCTCTTTTCTGACTGAGTTGTCCCAAAAATTCCCCCATCTTCTGATGGTATTGAGATATCTGTTTGTCTATCTGGGTCAATTGCCTCTCAAGGTCCAACTGACGCGATGAACTTCTGATCGCTGCAATCTTATCGCTAAACTTCTTGACATCTGCTGCGTACTTTTCAACCATCTGTCCGGAAATGAGCATCTTGCTTTCGACAAGTGCAAGAGAATCAACTATGCTCTGGTACTGCGAAAGATGGCTCTTCTTCGAAAGCCGCAGGCCGTACGCCTCTTTCTCCAGCTTAAGCCTTTCGTTGCCGTTGCTTAAAGATTCAGCCTTTTTCAGCATCGCACTGGCTTTGCTTTCGATCTCATTTGCAATATTCTGCTGCTGCAGCATCTTTTGATTGAGTTGCTCTTTTCCCTGCAACAGTTCACTTAGTCTGGCACGCTCGCTGGCAAGGAGCTTTCTAAGTCCCTCACTGCCGGCAACACCGCTTTCAAGAACATCTTCCAGCCCGCTCGCTTCCTGTTCAACACCGGCAAGCAGTTTTTCAAGCACCCCCTTTTGGCCATGGAACGAATCAATCTGCCGAACTGCCAGGGTTATTTCATCAAAGGCCATTTCTGCATCGATCCTGTAATTGACAAGCAGCAAATTCAGTTCCTGCGCCTCGGAAAAAACTATATCCGCTGCGGTAAGTGCAGCAACGCTTTGCGTCTGCTTTGAAGCGGACCGCCCATGCGTGCCAAGTGCGCCAGCCACCTCAGAATAAGCCCTCTCGAACCCATCTTTGATCTCCTGATGTGCCTTTGCGGTACCTTTGCTTATTTCGATTGCAGCTTTTGCCGGATCCGCCTCTTTTACAGATTCCTCACTATCACGCAAAATTTGCCGTGCTTTGGTTCGACTTTCGCTGACGATAACCCGTCCACGCTCGCAACTGGCTCTCAATTCTTTGGAAGCCTTATTCTCAGGATCATCTCCGCATCCGACAACAAATAATACCGTCAAAATCACCACGGCAGCTGCAACACGCCCTACAAAATATCTAGAACAGAACATCAATGGTATTTTCTCCAAAAAAAACGTTCGTTTTGAAAGATTTATCGTACCTTTTATTGAGTCGTTTTGCAAGACTTTTTCGTCTTAAGGAGCCTTATCTGGCAGAAAAACATCTCAGATCCGGCCTTTTTTCGGTATAATCGTTTCATGGAACTCAAACCAGCGATAAAACAAAAGGCTCTCGAACTCGGGTTTGACCTGATAGCAATAGCAAATGCAGCCGCCATTTCCGCCAATGACATCCGCTATTTTTCCAACTGGCTCGCCGCAGGCTATGCCGGGGAAATGGCCTACATGCACAGAAACACCGAAAAACGCGTAAATCCAGCCAAATTACTCCCGGATGCCAAATCTGTTATCTGCCTTGCCCTGAACTATCGTTCTAAACGCCACACATCACCAGATCAACAAAACAAAAATATCGCAAACTTTGCTCTTTATCAGGATTACCACCTGTTTATTAAGCAAATCTCGCGAAAACTCGTTACCTTCATTGCAAAAGAAGTCAAGGACACCAAACATCGGTATAAAATATGCATAGATTCCGTGCCCCTGGCCGAACGATCACTGGCTCGGCGGGCTGGAATCGGCTTTATCGGCAAAAATCACATGCTAATAAATCCATTGCTGGGCTCACAACTCTTACTCGCCGAGATCGTAACAACCCTGGAATTAGCTCCCGACAAACCTATCAAAACCTCATGCAAAAACTGCAGCAAATGCATAAAAGCCTGCCCAACGGGTGCCTTGCACCCGGACGGCGATTTCGACGCCTCAAAATGCATAAGCTACCTCACAATAGAACACAAAGGACCTATCCCACCAGAACTGGCCCCATTGATAGGATCGTCAATATTCGGTTGCGATCGATGTATACTCGCATGCCCGTATGAAAAGGCCGCATCTGCATCCAAATGCCAAAACCCGGACTTTAAATACTACCCGCAAAGAGCGAACCTCAAACCCAAAGAGATAATTAACTGGACGCAGGAAACTTTCGATCACATGTTCGGTGATTCAAGCGTAAAACGTCTTGGCCTCGACAGGCTCAAAAGAAATGCAGCTATCTGTGTGCAAAACGCGGACGCTCAAAATGAAAAATGATTAGGGTACAAGAAAAACATCGCCTGCATCGTCGGATGGCGTCTCGCTGCCGTAATATTTGTCGCGACCCTCAAGCGTATAAATATCATCCCCGTCAATTACACGCTTCTTTTTGAACTCGACGCTGCCGTCATAGAAAAGTACCGTCTGTCCCTTCATATCATGGCTGCTGCTCATAGCTTCACGAAGCCGCTCGCTGAGAGAAATAGTCTCAAACTTATCCCTGTCCCTCATCTGCCAGAATCGCTCAAAAATCGGATTACGATCAGCCATCAAAACAGTTTTGCCCTTCCACGGATGTTTCGCATTTTTCTCATTCATCAGCATATAACTATATGTAATGCTCTGTCTGGATGGAAAGTCATGAAATTTCTCTTTCTGAGTGTCATTGATCCTGACAACCTGTCCGTCTTTTTGACCGGTACATACAAAGTTCTGCGCTTCGACATAGTCCCCCTGAACAAGCAGCCAAAGATGTCGCGTATTTGACTCGTTCTTTTCGCGCTGATCGGCGACCTTCCAATAGGGAGAACCGGCCGATGTAGTAACCGAAGGTAACGAGCCTTCATTATCATTACTGTACCGAGCCATACCTGCGCCAATATACCGGCTATTGTTCGCACACGCCGCTTTACTTGCGCTCTGACGCATCGTCGCAGACATTTGATACGAAATAGCCACAACAATAATTGCTGCTGCTGCAACTGCGCCAACATTAGAAAGGTTTTGCCAGAACGCCTTATTATTTCGGCGAAAAACACCAATGTCAACCGATGCCGCCTTAGACTGCTCGGCCACAAGAAGCTTTTCCAGCTTCGTTCCGCTCGTTGTGATCCTTTCAGCAACATCACTGGCAGAGGCTGCAAGTTTCAAAC
>VRUF01000145.1 GCA_019456245.1 Planctomycetota bacterium
ATCGAAGACGTAATGGAAACGCTCGGCAACATAGGTACCCAAATAAAAAGCCACGTAACAAATGCCGCCGCAAATGCAAAAGAAAAAGTTGAAATGCCCCTCTTCGACACCGCAAGACTGAAACTAACCCCACCCGAAAAAACCATCTACGACTCACTGGACTCACAACCGATGCACGTCGATGAGATCATAACAAAAACAAAACTCCAGCCGGGCCAGGTAAACGCTGCCTTAATATCCCTGAGACTAAAAGCCATAATAAGGCAGCTACCGGGAAATCTATTCACAAAAAGTAGGAGCAAATAACCCGGAACACCAGGCAGGTCCCATAACAACAACCGGCAAGCTCTCATCGCAAACCATTCACAGAAACGCACGGCAATCTAAACCTTAAGGGTGTCTTTAAGGTTAAGTCACTCCTTTCCCGGGACGATATAATTACTGCGGATGAAACCGATCTTTGAGGTTTCGAGATAAAGGAAAAGACTATGTTTAACTGGCTAAAAAATCGTTTGATTTCTCGTTGTGGCAAGCACGCGAGAACGCATAACATCAAATGGTATCCAAGCGACAAAAGTTGCGTAAGACATGACATGACAAAAGTCCAGCCGCACCAGTTACCCCCACTAATGGTAAGAAAACCAGCCTGGAGAAGGTAGGAGTATAAAATAGAGGAACGGGTGGTTTCTACATAACCCCATTTGCCAATAAAGCGAATGGGGTATTTTTTTTACAATTTTCCCCCTCCCATCTCTATCTGCTCAATGCCCCTTCTGCTTTATATTTTTAAGCAGATTCCTTCCGCGACTGCAGATTCACCTCGAACATATCCTCCGTACCGTCGACAACCCCTTCAGTAATGACATACTCGCCCCCTTGTTCTTCTTCAGGAAGACGGTACATAAGATCGATCATCAACGACTCCAGCGTCGCTCGAAGCGCTCTGGCCCCCGTATCCCTTTCGATAGCTCTCTCTGCAAGAAGCTTCAGCGCCTCGTCTGTGAACGTAAGATTTGCTTCTTCAAGCTCGAACAGTTTTTGATACTGCTTGATCAGGGCGTTTTTAGGTTTGGTAAGTATCTCGATCAAAGACTCCACATTAAGCGATTGAAGCGAACTGATAATCGGAAGCCGCCCCATTATTTCAGGGATCATACCGTACTCGATAATATCCTCCGGCGTAACCTGCGCCATTACTTCGCTGTACTCCTCGGCAGTTTCGGCATGTTCAGCTTGTTCGCTCCCAAAACCTATCAACTTCTTACCAAGCCGCTTCTTGACAATATCTTCAAGCCCGACAAAAGTACCCCCGACTATAAACATTATCTGTGATGTATCCAGTTGGATATAGGACTGTTCAGGGTGTTTCCGCCCGCCCTGCGGTGGAATATTCGCTATGGTCCCTTCCAGCATCTTCAGCAATGCCTGCTGAACCCCTTCGCCCGAAACATCACGAGTGATCGAAACGTTCTGATTCGTCTTGCCAACCTTATCGATCTCGTCGATATAAACGATGCCCTTCTGAGCAATTTCAACATCCCAGTCCGCCGACTGCAATAGACGCAGCAAAAAATTCTCCACGTCCTCGCCAACATACCCAGCCTCTGTCACTGTCGTCGCGTCGCATATCGCAAAAGGAACATGCAGAATTTTCGCAAGAGTACGGGCCAGCAATGTCTTACCCGAACCTGTAGGACCGACCAGCAGAATATTCGACTTCTCGATTTCCACTTCGTTATCCTCGCTGTCGTTGTGCATCAAACGCTTATAGTGGTTATGAACCGAAACTGCAAGGCACTTCTTCGCGTTGTCCTGCCCGATCACGTACTCATCCAAAAATTCTTTGATCTCACGAGGCTTCGGAACCTCCGCCATAAAAGCACTGCCCCCGCCTTGCCGCTTACGTTCCTGACGAACAATATTGTAACAAAGATCGATACATTCAGGGCATATGAAAACCCCGCCGGGACCTTCCACGAATGCGTCAACCTGTTTCTTGGATCGACCGCAGAAACTGCAGGTCTCCTTACGCTGCGAGCTGTTACCATCACTACGCTTAGCCATTATCGTGCTCCAGAATATATTTCAAATGCTCCATACATATGATTATATCTAGATGAAGAAAAAAAAGCAACCATTACCGCATCAACACACACAGTTTAATCTTGCCGTCCACTCAAAAAGCACCTCGCCCCAATCTCCTTCGTAGAATAGAGTGAAGTACGCGTTATCTGTTTGTCACAAATGAAAGGGATTGGGTATGAGTATAAAGAAAAGAAGAAAAACAAGACGGGATACTACCAGATATACGGATGACAGCGAGATGGAACTGAGGCGGTTAAGGCCCAATTTGTACAAAAAACCGCAGCAAAGGGGTCGTTTGTACTACGATTTTTTTGAGCACACATCTGCTCGCCAGCTCCACAGAAAGCAAGTCAGGGTAAAGGGAATGCCAAAAAGAATAGCCGAAGAGATCGCCATGATCTCATAAATATTGTGTGTAATATCTGAGAATTGAATGATTCGGTCAAAAAAAACTGTTTTTCGGGAAAATCCGATAAAAATGCATTTTTCATGAAACAAATGCTTACCTCGGACGTCTAATTATATAAAGAAGCAATAATAAATTAACATTTTTCTTTAATTTGAAAATATTTGTCTCATCACCCTCCTCCGAGGCCGAGTTCTCATCACGGGAATTCGGCTTTTTTATGCGCAAAAGTTTATTTGGACGCCATCAGGGCAGTTTTGGACGTTTGAATTTTGAAATTCGGGCTTGTTTCGGATTCTTGTCCTGCATAGTTATCAAACGAAGCATGGATCGATATTAGAATTTCGGATTTGAGCAACGCTTTCTTCACGTTTTCCTGAACACCGCAACAACATGTTCAACATCCACAACAAAAAGACGGTTATCCCCCTCAAAATCCACTGGTATCGCCCCTTTAGGGTTAAACAAGACCTTATCATATTGCCGAAGCGGCAACTCTGCGGATATCTCAACCTCCGCGGAAACCGATACTATCCTTCCCGTAATAGTAGGGATCTCGATATTGTCAGGAAGCTGGATACCCCCCTTAGTCTCCTTCTTATCCTCATCCTTACGGATCACAACACGCAGGCCAATGGGCTCAACTGTCTCCATAGATTCACCGCTATCATTGTCATTCTTGACCATCTTCTTTTTTCCCGAAAATAATAAAGCTCATATTGTACCAATCCGCATAAAAAAATGCGATTGTCCGCCAAAATGAATTTTTAGAGGTGCCCATAATCTGCAACGCGAACTTTTACTACCCTAAAGGGTATTATACAACCAAATAAGATAGCCAAAATAATATATAATGCAACCTAAATCATCCGGCACACCATCTATGCCGTCTTTAGCGGATGAGACGAATGTTCAGGTTCCATTGCTCGCTAAATCCCAAAATCAGATTTTTGGATAATATTTAATATAAAAAACAGAACGCCCATTACTCTTCCGGGGTAAATATACCTACGGATTAAAAAACAGTTTTGGTTCCAAACTGAAAGGGTGGAAACATGAAAATACGATACATGATCATTACAGCTTTAGCCGTCTCTTTAATTGCCGTTCCTCTGTTGTTCTCTGCTGAGGAGGAAATAGAAATCACCACAATAGCCGACGCCAAAGAACTCCCCGACGACACCGAGGTAACTCTGAAAGGTTACGTAGTCGAAAAATTAAGGGACGAATATTACCTCTTCCGCGACGACACGGACCAGATCGAACTCGAGATCAAGAAACACCACTGGAAGGACCGTGAAATGGATCCTGGGCAACTGGTCCACATCCACGGAGAAGTCGACCGCGACGATGACGATGACGATGACGATGACGGCTCCTTCGAGATAGAAGTAAAAGAACTGGAATTCCCCGAATAAAAATTAAGGCTAGCCAAAACAAAACAATATACCGTCATGCAATAAAAGCATGGCGGTATTTTTTAACACCCAAAATTTAACCGCCCGCCGACCATCACCCTAAAGGGTGCGATTCACGACTAAATCGAATAGATTGCGCATATGTAATCTTGCTGTTTTCAAAAAATCCAAAAAATTTTATCCTGCTGTGAATAAATGGTACGTCTGTAACTTTTGCATCCTGAATTTCCATGCTGAGAGTATAGCAGAAAAAAACGGCAATTCCAACGAGAATTGGGGCTGAAAGGGGCGTTTTGTGCATATTTTGCAAAAAACTGCAGAAAAATGCAGTATTTTGCGCGGGTTTAAAAAAGTGCGCAAAAGCGCGCATTTTTTTGCATTTTTTCGCAAAACTGAAATTTTTTGTATGTAAAAGACGTGTTTTTTTGCAGAAGGAAAGTAGAGAGAAAATAGGGAGAAGGGGCAAAGGGAGAAGGGAGAAGTGGTGGAATTCGCCGGAGGCGAAGGTGATTTTATAAAAGATTTTTTTGACAGGATCACAGGATTTTTGTTGTTGTAGTGGAGTTTGTTTGGGGGTATAGTTAGTGTTGAAGAACAAAGTATTTTTTGCCGCAGAGGGAAAAGAGAACTTAGAGATTTTTCAATATGGTTAGAAAATTAAAAGGGTTAAAAGATTAGGCATAAGGCAAAAGGCATAAGTGATGGAGTCGGCGGAGCCGATGCTTTATTTTGAAAGTATAAAAAGAAACGGGAGCTTGTTCCGGCTTTGCCAGAGGCTACGCCGCGACGAAGAAATGTGTCCACAAGAGAAATATCAAGAAAAGGTTCCTGGTACCTTTAGTTAACTTCTGTAAAGGATAGATAGAGATGCAAAAGATATGGTTAATATTATTGTGTACTGGACTATTTTGCGTGCAAAGTTATGGTGAGCCACAAAAACTAACTCAAGAAGCAGACCAGACAAACACCGTTTACCATTTGGATGCAGGGCCACTCCAATTGGATATATACATTTCTAGTACCGCTCATATTTTTCATGTAGTTGACCAAATTGCCCAATGGAGCGAGTTTTGTCATCGACAGTACATTTCATACTTTGAAGGCATGAAGGGAGGGCTAAGTAAGGATGATCAGGATCTTCTGGCACAACATCAAGCCATTCGCAGAGTGCATGGTTGGGGGCAGGGCTTGGAACAAACATTTTATACCTCTCTCGATCTTGATTCGGCACTCGACTTGGGCATTAAGGAAGGGCATTTAACAAAAGAAGAAGCTGAAACCGAACGACGCATCCTTACACATTTCAAGGAACGTGTTGAACGACTTTTGTTGGAAGAAATGCCGACACTCAATCGTTTTGTGCAGAAATTGTTAGCCCAACAATCTAATATTGTTACTTTTGCCAATGATACTTCGCAATTCGTCAGTAGCGATAAACTAACTGTTCCAATTTATTTATTAGCCAATCCCCATGAAAGAAACTGTGGAGGTGGTTTTAATGGCGGACGGTTGACCTTGGAAATCGCCAAAAGTTATGATATGTACCCAACGTTGCTTCACGAACTTTTCCATGCATTCCTTAGGACTAAACAAGAGGCGATCGATAACGCTGCTCGTTCAGTACCAGGATTGGACACGGAGACGTTATCGGAAGGTCTAGCATATGCCTACAACCCTGGCATCATTCACGCTGGTGACTCAGATCAATTGTTATCGAAGGTTTCCAGTTTAATGGCAAAGGGAGCATCCTTGAAGGATTCATATACGCGTTTTAATATGTATGGCCTCGCTCTTCGCCCACTTTTGAAGGAATCTCTTTTTGGAAAGCGACAAACGCTAGAAGATTTTCTTCCACGAGCAACAGATGCTTGGCTTGTCTTAATTGAACTCGATAATGCACGTGGTACGAAGTCTGACTCCCGAATGTATGACTATCGCAAAGATCCAAGACATTCTATTTTTCTCTTCGGTATCTGGGATAAAGAAGGTTGCCAATTGTTGAAGCAAATTTCTAACCAGCATTTTTTCGGTCGTGATCATATTGAGGATCAATATAGAGAAATGCTGACAAAGAATGCCAAACCGGGTGATACGATCATTATACTTCTTTCCTTGGACAACAAAGACCGCATACCAGTTGGATTCTCTGATCTTATACCCTCACCCTGGTCTGAAATTGAAAATCGGCTGAAACAGGAACAGACAGTGTTCATGAAAGGTAACGCTCGTGAAATGACTGTTTATCTTCTCGCGACACCAACAGCGGAGAGTTTGCGAACCGAGTTCCGACGACTCGTAACGGAAAAAAAGTTCATCTCTAATCCAACAGAGAAAGGCAAACTCAATTTGTAGGAGTGACGTGCTGTTTAATTCTTCGCAAGTAGTTTTCTAATTTCAATGAGGTATTGGTAACAAACTTTTGGGTAGAGGCGGCTTAAATGCGGCCTTGCCTTTTATCTACCCAGGTTTGCATAAAAGGGAAAAATTTTTGAAACACAGAGAACGAGTAATAGCGGCATTGAACCATGAGCAGCCGGACCGGTGTCCGATGCAGATAAGTTTTACACCGGAATTCGCGGACAGGCTTCGTAAGGATATAGGCAGCGGTCTTGGTAAGACTCACAATCCGCATGGCGGGGGTAATACATACGAACTGGAGCGTTATCTCGATGAGGACGTTCTGCTGACGTCCGTTGGTTGGGCAAACTCTTATTATCAAAGCGACAAAGCCTATACCGACGAGTGGGGTATCGGCTGGGATGTTTTCGAGTACGATACGAAATTCGGCAAAGGCAATTATACCGAGATCGTCGCTCATCCCCTTGGAGAAGATTCTGCGATAGAGAGCTATCAGTCGCCAGATCCGAACAGGGACGAATTATACACAGAGGCCCGGAAAGTAATAAAAGATTTTAAGGACGAATACTGGATCGTCGGCGTTACGGTTACAACGATCTGGGAAACGGCGTGGGCATTGAGGGGCATGGAGAAGATGCTGATGGATATGGTGCTTAACCCTGATTTGGCAAATCGAATCTTTGACATTCCATACCAGTATCATCTGACCGCGGCGAAAAAGCTTACCCGGATGGGGGTCGATATGATCTGGATCGGCGACGATATCGGCACGCAGAAGGGGATGCTGATCGCCCCTGATATGTGGCGACAATTATTCAAACCGAGAATGGCAAGTTTTATTGCCGGTGTTAAAGAGATCAATCCCCAGGTTAAGGTCGCTTACCATTG
>VRUF01000012.1:0-22385 GCA_019456245.1 Planctomycetota bacterium
AAGGCGTCAATGACAGATGCTTTCTGTCCCTTTGCAGGCGGGGGAGTGTTTGGGAGGGTAAAGTTTACGGCAGCAGCTATCAGGCAGCAAACCGCACCGCAAATCATCGGCAACTTTGTTCCGTCGAAAAGTTCGATCTTGAAAACCTTCAGAGCAACAAGGCTAAACAAACCGGAAGCGACCCATCCGATAGAACCGAATACGCGAATCTGCGGAAATTTCTCTGTCGGACTATTACTCATCGCGATAGCACTGGTCAAACCCCAACTCGGCATATAGCAAAGCATTGCGATCAACAGCAGTACGAACAGAGCAACGGGGCTTGTCTGGATAGCGGCAAGAAACAAAAATATCGCACAGACAATATTCAAAGTCGCCAAAACCTTCTGGCTTGCAAAGTGGCGGTCAGCGATCATACCGATAATCGGAGACGCCAAACAACCGAACGCCATCGTAGACAATATCAGAGATTTGAAATTACCTTCGATACCGATGTTACCAAGATATGCCGCAAGCGGAACCCACCAGACAGCAAACAGCATAAACTGTAGAAACATCATGACACTTAGTTTTACCCTGACACTCATTGACATGCTTTCCATAGGTTTTACTCCTTATTGGGTTTTCTAGTGAAACTTTCAGTCCATTTCGATAACAGAGATCGTATGTGGTGCATCGTGTTCATTGCCATCCAGCGTCAGATCGATATTTGCAATATATAGTTTGTTGCCTCGGATGCAGACTTCCGATGGCTTGTCGAGTTTTCCGCCGACTCCGCCGGAGTTATTTTCGTTTTGCGTGATTGTCGTTACCTTACCGGTTTTCACGTCGATCTTGTGAACGGCGTTTCCAATAAAGTCGGCAACATAGAGGTCTCCGGTTTTAGGATCGACCTTCAAGCCGTCCGTGCTCTTCATTCCGTGGCCCTGTGCAAGAGTTTTGCCCGAAACGACTTTTCCGCCATCGCCAAACTTATACTCTTCAACGCTGGCCTCACCAAAGTTGCATACATACATGGTTCCATCAGGACCAAAAGCCATGCCGTTTGCACCAACGTTAGTCCACCAGTTTTCATTTATTCTTGTAACAAGCATAGTCACAAGATGTGGGTCCTGCTCGTCTTTGCCCGCATCGTATGGAGCGACAACTATCGGCTCGCCTTTAAATTCGTCGTATCGAAACCGCCATACGCCGCTGATTGTTTTGCCCTCGACCGTGGCCATGTTTGTGTCCGTGACAAAGACGCTATCGGTCGTGCACGAAACGGCGTTGGCTTGCATTATGCCCGTTACCAGAATTTGATCGTCGGCAGGGGCGCCGTTTTTCATATTGACACGGATAAGTCTGGACTGATTATCAGTTCTGCCAAGAAAGCCCTGGTTGTCTGCGACGTAGAGATTGCCATTGGGCCCGATGTCGATCCCAAGAGGCGCGCATCGGCCTGTTTCAGCATGTTTAGGTAGAGTATAGATTTCGGTAAGCTGATCGTTTTCGTCGATCTTTACGATAACTGCGGGGAATTCCTGGTTACTGAAATTTGGAATATTAAGCAGGATGTTGTTGTCTTTATCGACAACCATGCCGTCGGGAGTGTTGTGTTTTTCGGCAAGTTCAACAGCGATGGTCGGCGTTTTCAGAGCTATCGGTGCGGCAGTTTTTTTACAGCCGCCAAGCACAACTATTAATGTCAGGGTCAAGACCACGGCGAGTGTTGCGGTTTTTCTGTGTTTCATAACGATTCTCCTTAAGGGCACCTCTAAAAAATCATTTTGACGGACAAGCGTACCCAATGGGTATTTCTTGTAGGTACGTTATTAAAAAAATATATAGCATTAAAAACATTGTTAACGATACTTGATTTAGCAGTGCGGCGAGCACTTTTTGATTCTGGACTGCGTCAGGCAAAGGTAGCCTTAGCTTCAACTAAAGCTCATTTACCTTCCTTGCCAGAATACAAAAACCTTCTACTTGCCGCTTGAAAGCAATTATTAGAGCTACCCTTAACTTTTAAATTGTGATCACATTATTTACGTTTTGCTATTTACCTCATTAGCATTCCGCCTGTAACATCGACAGTTGCTCCGGTCATATACCCCGACCTCTCAGAAGCCAGAAATATAACTACATCGGCAATTTCTTTAGGCTCTGCGATCCTGTGGAGCGGGACGCGGTTTAGATATTTTTCGGGGTCTTTGTTTATCAGTTCGGCAACCATGTCGGTCATAACCAGTCCCGGCGCGACGGCGTTTATGCCTACTCCATACGGTGCCATCTCTCGTGCAAGAGCGACGGTAAAAGTGACTATTCCACCTTTGCTGGCATCGTAGGGTGATTTTCCTGAAGCCGATCCTCTAAACGCCGCCTGTGAGACTATGTTAACAACTCGGCCCTTTAAATCTTTTTCGACCTGTAGTTTTACAAATTCCCTGCTGCAAAGAAAGGTTCCGTTAAGATTTACATCCATCGCCTGTTGCCATGTATCCAACGCCATATCTCTTACCGGGCCGACCGGGCATACCGCTGCGTTGTTGACGAGTATGTCCACTCGTGAAAACTTTTCCTCGATCTTTGCGAACATATCGATAACGTCGGATTCTTTAGCGACGTTTGCGCCGACAGCGATCGCGTCCGTACCGTATTTGTTTTTTATTTGCTTAACGACATCTTCAGCTTTTTCGCCGTTTGTGTTGTAATTTACCGCAACCTTCGCACCTTCGGCAGCCAGTGCACGACAGATCGCTTTTCCAATCCCGCCAGAACCGCCCGTTACCAGTGCTACTTTATCTTTAAGATTAAGATCCAATTTATCTTACTCCTTACCCTTATGGTTTCAGCACTACTCTTAGTGCTTTTCCGCTTTTCATCAATTCGTATGATTTCATAATATCGTCAAGCGGCAAAACGTGGCTTGCCAGTTTATCCGCTTTAAGCGAACCGCTGCTGATTATCTCTACTGCTTTGCTAACCTGTTGAGGCGTTGAGTCACTGCTTCCGACCAGCTTTATCTCACCATAGTGAAGGGTTCTGCTGTCGATGGTAATTTCGCTTTTGCCGGCAGGCAGTGACGCGAACAAACAAACCGTCCCGCGTTTACGCACCAGAGATATCGCATCCTCTTGCGGTTTCGCAGCCGGTGCGGCAACTATCGCAACGTCGGCGCCAACTCCGCCGGTCTGTTCCATCACAATCGCCGCCAAATCATCCTTGGCCGGGTTAACCAGAACATCGAATCCGAACGGAGCGGCCTGTTTAAGTCTTTCTTCGTTTATCTCGGCAAGAATTATTTTTGACGCGCCAAACTGCTGCGCAACACAGGCATTCATTATACCCATAGGTCCTGCGCCGATAACAACGACAGTATCACCTTGCTGGATATCGCAGTTAAAGCACGAGTTGACCGTACAGCTAAGAGGTTCGGCAAGTGCGGCGTGTTCGGCCGGTACGGACGAAGGAACCTTTATCGCATGACCACCGGCAAGTGCACGCGATGGTATCACGGTATATTCAGCCATCCCGCCTTCATATGTAAACCCCATCGGCGCTATATTGGCACAAAGGTTCCTGTGGCCTTTCTTGCAGTAATAACAATCGCCGCATGCCACCGATGTTGCCATGACGATCCGGTCGCCGATTTCAAAACCGCTGACCGCGTTTCCGACAGTATCTACGATTCCCGTAAACTCATGGCCCATAACCTTCGGCGCCTTGATCCGCGGGTTGCCCGAAACATAAGCCTTAAGGTCGGTTCCGCAAACAGCACAAGCGTCGATCTTAATTCGTATCTCGTCGTCGCCACAGATAGGCACATCAACCTGCTCAACCCGGATATCACCCGGCGCATAGTAAACAACAGCTTTCATCGTATCGGCCATTAATAATCTCCCTCTGCCGGCACGCCGTCGAGAACTGCTTCGGTTGAACCAACGCCAAGCCGCTTGCAGCCCTGCTTAAGATAACCCACGGCCGTCTCATAGGTCCGAACCCCGCCGGAGGCCTTAACGCCCATCTTATCGCCGACAGTCTTCATCATAATATCGATAACTTCAGGCGTTGCCGGTCCATCGCCGAACCCGGTTGAGGTTTTTACGAAGTCGGCGCCGGCTTCATAACAAATTTCACATGCTTTTGCAACTTGTTCGTTAGAGAGGTAGCACGTTTCCTGAATAACCTTAACGATTGCGCCGGTTTTCTTTGCTTCGGCGACTACGGCGGCGATATCGTTCTTGACGAAATCATAATCGCCGGACGCAAACTTGCCGATGTTCATTACCATATCGAATTCAACGGCTCCGTCGGCGGCGCCGAGTTTGGTTTCGAGAACCTTGGTTTCGGTTTTATTGCTGCCGTGTGGAAACCCTACTACCATCGAGACAACTGTTTCACTGTTTTTCAGTTTTTCGGCGGCAAGCTTTACATCGGTTGGTCTTACGCAAAGACTCATTACACCGCGATCGTCAACCATTTTAGCATTCTTGATTATGTCTTCATCGGTTGCAAAAGGTTTAAGAACGGCGTGGTCTATCGTTTTTGCAATTTGTTCTTTTGTGTACATTCTAAAATTCCTTCATTTATCAGTGCATTTCTCTTCCGCCGGTTATGTTTATCGCCTGACCGGTCATGTAGTCGGCTCCTTTTGAGCACAAAAAGGTTGTCACCGCGGTAACTTCTTCAATTTTTGCAAGCCGCCCCAGCGGCACCTTCGCCGAAAACTTCTTTACAACTTCATCGAAAGACATATTCAGGTTTTCGATGTACCCCGATGAGGCAGTCTTCCATACTCCGGTATTTTCTGTGATACCCGGGCAGACGCAGTTTACGTTGATATCCGGCGCCAGTTCGTAAGCGAGCGCTTGTGTAAAGCCGATTATAGCCGCTTTTGCCGCACAGTAATGGCTCATGGTCGCAGAACCCGTCTTGCCCGACTTCGACGAAAAGTTCACGATCTTGCCGTAGTGATTAGCTTTCATCAACGGCACAACATACTTGGTAAACAGGAATGTCCCCTTGCAGTTAACCGCCATCATTGTGTCCCACTGATCTTCGGTGATATCTTCGACATTGCCCTGTCCGATGATACCGGCGACGTTTACGAGTATATCGATCCTGCCATCGTAAGCATCAGAGGCAGCATTGACGGCTTTCTGCACCTGGTCAGCTTTTGTGACATCGGCGATAAGTCCAAGACAATCGTCGCCGATCTCTTTAACAGCCGCGTCAAGGGCATCCTTATTAATATCTGTAATAAAAACTTTTGCACCGCCAGTTGCAAGCTCTGCCGCGATGGCTTTACCGATTGCGCCTGCTGCTCCGGTTATTAATGCTGTCTTACCACTAAAGTCCATGACACTTTCCTAATTGAAATTAATATGCTATTACTTGCCGAGTTTAATTACTGAGACCGTATGGTGTTCGTCATGAACAGTGTTTTTCAGGCCCGGGAAAGGTATATCAAAGTTTACAAGGATAAGCTCATCTCCTCTGACGAGAGGTTCGCACGGCTGGTCAAGCAGGCCATCGGAGCCATCGGTATCGTCATTTTCCCATATCTTTGTTCGCTTACCCGAGGTCGTTACGGTATGGACGGCATTTCTTTCAGAATCGGTCACGAATATGATGTCTCTTGCCTTGTCGTAGAAAATCCCATCCGCAGAGGGCATTTCGGGATCGTTTACAAACTCGGTGTTTGAGGTTACGTTTCCGTCTTTGTCGAAAGTTATTTTGTACATTACCCCATCGCCGAACATTCCTGTGTAGAGGTTTCCTTTGCTGTCGAAGGTAAGTCCGTCAGCACCGGCAGCATCGTTTCTGTGGTTCGGTACCGTTACGAATTGAGCGATAAGGTGCGGGTCCGTTGCGTTTGGTTTCAGGGTGACAGTTCCCTTGTTCATTTCGTCAAGGCTGATCTTGTAGATGCCGCTTGCGCCCGGTTTGTCAGCCAGGTCAAAGAAAGTGTCGCTTACGTAAACATCGTTATCTTTCCAGATGACGGCGTTTGAGAGTTTAAAACCGTCAACTGCTATTTCGCTTCTGACAGGTACGCCATCTTCTATGACGACCCTGATAAGTCTTGACTTGTAATTTGTATCGTCGAAATACTGGTTATCGGCGAAGTAGATATTGCCATCCGGACCAAAGTCAAGCCCCATCGGGCAGGCCCGTTTGGTTTCCGGGTGAACGTCGGGAGCGTAGAAAAGGGAAACCTTGTTTGCCTTGTCAATCTTTAGAAGAACGCCCGGCTGCTCGCGATTTTCGTAATTAGGGCAGGCCAGAATGATATTTCCATCGTCGCCCATCGTCATGCCGTCTGGCGTGTTGATATAGTCCGGCATTGTTAAAAACAGCGATGGTTTGAAATTATTGGTCTCACTGGGACCCTCTGTGTCCGGAGTGCATCCGGTAAGAGCGGCGATAAAGATCGAGATACATACGATAACGAGCAGGTTGGCAATTTTTGATGTTTTCATGACTGTCTCCAATTTCAAGTTAACATTATTAACACTTATCAGTTTTAGGTATGTACAGGTTTGCTGTCACCGTCAATTTTATTCGAACTGGTTCTTTAAAGTCCTAGATTTTACTGTTTTTGCGTCGCATTGCAAGTATATTTATAAACCGAGTTCTTCGTTGGTTATCTTGTATCTCTTGCGGTTTTTCGCCGAAACCATCCGAAGCAGCCCCCTGGCCTCCTGTTCGTATCTTGTCCCCGGATAATCCTTGATGATCTGCCGGCAGGTATCGATAGCCGCCTTTGGCGTAGTATACTTGGTTCCGATTTGCATCATAGTCTGCGCATAAGCTAAAAGCTTGCCAGCCTGATATTCGTCTTCGATCTGCATCTCCACCGCAGGTTTTTCCTCACGGACCGGAAGGGCTTGCTTTTTAACAGGCTTGGCAGGTTCAGACGGGGTAAAGGCTGGCGGTTTAGGTTTGTCCACAACAACCGGCTCATCCTTTTTGCATCCGGCAAAAAGAACAAAGCAAACACCAAAAAAAATTACCATTAGACAGCGGGGCGATCTCATGTAATACCCAACATTTTAAAACAGTAACGTATATTATAGTTCTCATTCTAAGCCTTAGATTCTACTGTTGTTGCGTAGTATTGCAAGTCTCTACATCAAAAAGGGCTTTAAGCTAGCATTTGGCGGGTAAGCCCCCCTCGGTAACCGTTTCTTGTTTTTTTCATTCCTTACATTAGATCGTAACTTATGGATTTACTTGCCGGTATTTACTGCCCTCAACATGCGTACTTACCCGTTTGGTTTTGCGTAGCAGTCCGGGTTTTCGGCGAGTGGTTATTTTGCTGTTCGAAAGGGAAAGTGGAATTTTGCGGCGGTTCGGGCGGATGGAGTAAAGTTGTCAGGCATGCTCGATATGTAACTTTTCAAATGGCGGAGATGTCGGTTTCAAAAAGGTTGTTCCAGAAAATCCTTGACAGTTCAAGATGATATTGATAAAATTATTAGCATTGAAAGGATTGAATTGTCTGCCAAAATGAACTTCCAGAGGTTCTCTTAATATATAGCTTTTTATCAGAAAGGAATCTGTAATGAATAGATTCAGGATCCGCCTTATATTATCTATATTACTTTCGTACCTTTGTTTTGCCCCTGTCTTTCTTTTTGCCGGTCATGATTAACAGCAAGGCTGCCTTAAATGCCATAATGGAATCGAATCTATAGGGAAAGCACACCAATATCTGGACTGCGAAGACTGCCATCAGGGTAATACAGATGCATCCACAAAGAAAGAAGCTCACGAAGGATTACATAAAAACCCAGGCGATCTGAATATTGTCGATGGCACCTGCGGCGTGTGTCACGAAGATATAGTTACCAATGTGAAAAAATCGCTCCATGCAACTATGGCAGGAAAGATCAGCGGTTCAAGATATCTCTGGGCAGCACAAAAAAACAAAAACGCAATTTATTCAATAAAGCACATCAAAGACGAAGATGGACAGATACCAGAAGAACTGGGTGCAGTAAAAGAGCTAAAACCGATACCTCATTATGAAGAATCAAAAGAGCCTATCGATGATTATCTGCGAAATCAATGTCTCAGGTGTCATCTCTGGACCGAAGGGGCCCAACGAGACGGTGACTATCGAGGCAGCGGCTGTTCGGCATGTCACATGCTTTACGCCGATGATGGCATGAGCCATTCATCTGATAAAACAATCCCAAAGGACAAACCAGGCCATCCTGTCAAGCATGAAATAACAACAAAGATACCTTCTCAGCAATGCGTTCATTGTCATAACCGCGGAGGCCGAACCGGCGTAAGCTTTCTCGGGATGATGGAATCCGACGGTTATGGCACACCTTTCTTAGCTGATGGCAGCAAACAGCCCAAATTGCATGGCAAACATTATAACCATCTGCAAAAAGATGTTCATTTTGAATCGGGAATGGATTGCATTGACTGCCATACACTCAACGATATTCACGGCGATGGCAACATCTATAGTAAACGCGAACAGGCCGTTGAAATAGAATGTACAGATTGTCACGGGAATATCGATAGCTACAGCAATTTAAAAACTTCTCGAGGCAATCCTTTGACAAATGTTCACAAACAGGATGAACGGATCATATTAACTGAAAAGATCAACGGAAAACTTCATAATATTCCCCAGGTCAAAGCCTTGTCAGAAAAGAAAACGATGCCGGTTGCAATGCAGATAAAAACTCATTTAGATAAGCTTGAATGTTATACATGTCACTCAAGATGGGCTCCGCAGTGCTATGGCTGTCACGCTAAAATGGATATGAGAAAAAAAGCCACTGACTGGGTCGACGGCAATAAAGACGGCTGTTACGCATGGACGGAATCCAGAAGCTACCTTAGATGGGAAACACCGGTTCTCGGCATAAATTCAGAGCAAAAAGTAAGTCCTTTTATACCGGGTTGCCAGGCGATATTCACACAGATCGATAAAACCGGAAAAGCCGTGGAACTGAATAAAACTTTTGTCACCTCTGATGGTCATTCCGGAATTGCTCACAATCCAATTCAGCCGCATACCGTATCCGGAAAAGCTCGCACTTGTGAGAATTGCCATAGTGACCCGAAGGCATTAGGTTTGGGCACAGGCACTTACAACAGTAAGTCTAACGGCCTTGATATACCATTTGAATTGGAAAGGATTGTCGATGAAGAGGGAAAACAGATACAGGCAACAAGTCATGTAGGCGCCAGACCGTTCAATAAAAGTGAAATAGAAAAGATCAAACGCATCAATGTCTGTATCAGTTGCCATGAGAAAAGTCCTTCAGGGTTCTGGGATACCGTAGAAAAGAAATGGGGCAAGGTCAAAAATGATGATGCGCATAAGAACCTGTTGAAGGACATTTTGAAAAAAGCTATAGAGTAAAATTATATATCCCTAACGACTAACGACAAAAGGCTATCGACCAAAAAGCTCTCTGTATTCTCAGCGTTCTCTGTGACAAAAAACGTATTTGAACGCTACACATAAACTTACCCATTTGGTTTTGCGTAGCAGTCTGGGTTTTCGGCTAGTTTTTGTTTTGCCTCTTCGGTCATCATTTCGAATGCCGGGTGCGTGGTTTCCCATGCGCGGTCGGTAAAAGATAACTACGGGTTCCTGGAATCTTAGTTGTATTGGCGAACGCTGGTTATTGATTGAGAATTTTGACTCTTATGTCTTTGAACTTTATTTTGACTTTTCTGTCATGGAATTCCAGGGCGATAAAACCTTTTTCGCGAAATCCCAGTTCGTCATCGTCGGTAAATTCAATACAAGGGGTACCGTTGATCTCGTGCGAGAGATTTCTTCCATTTGCTACAATACGGAAAGTGTTCCACTCTGTACGACTTACAAGGCCGGCGCATTTACAGCCTTGCCCTTTGGTCCCTTTGACAGTTGCGTATCGTTTCTTATCGCTGGTAGTGTAAATATCATAGAGGTCGCCCATCGGCCCTATGTCACACTGATATCCGCTTACTTCATAGGGTTGCTTGGGATCTGCGTCATAGTCATGGCTGCGGTAGTTTACGCCGCTATTACCTTTTACAGGCATAAACTTAACTTCAAGAATAAAATCCTTTAATATATGTGTGCGGTTAATAAGGTAGCTTTTGTAGCTGGTCTTACCGCTTCCATATATATACCCATCCTCAACGCGCCAAATTCCCGGATCACCCTCCCATCCGTCAAGATTCTTGCCGTTAAAGAGACTGATCCATTCATCCTTTGATTGTTTATTTGCGTTTCCTTCAAAGGACGAGCACCCTGTTATTGTAAATAGCAGCACGACCGTCGCGATAACCACTGAATGATTATTTTTTAGTTTTTTAAAAGACATAAATATTTTCCCCAATGTATCCCTTTGTTTTTTACTAATCTGTGGGTTATATTTACTGCCCTCAACACGCATACTTATCCGTTTGGTTTTGCGTAGCAGTCTGGGTTTTCGGCTAGTTTTTGTTTTGCCTCTTCGGTCATCATTTCAAATGCCGGGTGTGTAGTTTCCCATGCGCGGTCGGTGAATGGGGTTGTTTTCATTTTTTCTACTTCGACGGCAGCATTTTCGAGTGACGATCCGTAGATATGCAGCGAGTCGCTTATGTCGACGTAACGGCCTACTTTAACGGGCTTGTTGATTTTTTTTGCGATCTCTTCTGCGATAATTCGCTGGAGGTCCGTTAGTGCGTAAACATTCATGTACCATGCGCGGTAGAGGTCCCTGCTTCTCCAGTGTGTGTTCATGTTGAGGTTTAGTTGGCCGGAGTCATCGGTGATTAGTCTGCACCATATCCGCTGAAGGCATGGGGGGTCGTCTGTTTGCGGATCCGCTGTTGGCATCCATGTTATAGCCTGCGAGCGGCGGGTGTGGTAGCAGTTTGCCAGGGAATCTATTATGTATTGTATCTGGTTGAAGGCGTCGAATGGTTTTGGCGTGTTTGGGTCTCGGATGTCTGCGACGGGGGAATATGCGAAAAGCCTTTCGTGGTATGTGTATGTCCATTTGCCAGCGGCTGGGTCGATCCAGTGGTCGTGTATTCCCGAGACGACTTCCTGGCGGTATGCTTCAAGTTCTTCCGGGCCGCCGGGGAAGTTTTTGTGGATTCGCGGTTCGGCGAACGGGTTTTCGACGGCGATCATAACAGTGGCGTCTTTGCTTGGCTTGTCGTCGGGGTTGTCATATTGAGTTTTAATGTCGATACCGTTTTCCCAGACGGCGATGACGGTTTTTTCCCATGCTTCGGGCAGGCATGTTGCTTCAATAGCGATTGCCGGTAAGTTTCCCTGTGTTTTTGATGTTATCATTGTTTCAATCCTTTGAAAACCAGTACATTCCTTTTATGTCTACAGTCCTAGTTCCTCGTTTGTTATCTTATGTCTTTTGTGGAGTCTTTTCGGTACTTTTCTTAGCAGCATTCTTGCTTCATTGGCGTATTTTGTTCCCGGATAGTCTTTGAGGACTTTTCTGCAGGCTTCAATTCCCTTTTTTGGAAATGAGAATTTGCTTCCGGTATTTATCAGAAGTTTTGCTCCTTCGAGATCCCTTTGGGCCGCGACCTCGTCTTCCAGTGACATTTTTATTGGCGGTTTGTCAGATAGAAATCTTGGTTTTTGAGTTGTTGTATTAATCGAATTTTGAACTGTTGTTGTACCTGCCGCATTATCTGAGCCGTTGCCTGTTGGGTTTGACTTGAAGATATTTGTAATGGAAAACCTGGTTTGGCTGTGCTTTGACAGTTGGCTTACGACCATCGGTGCCAGAAAACCTGTTGTCGGTCCCGCATATTTTATTGTGCCATCTTTGCCTGCGACCAGGAGGAGGGGTTTATTTTCTTCGACGATCACTCCCTTAAACTGGGAAGCATTACTTGTCGGGTCGTTTACCATGACATGTGCCCACGGCCAGGCATTTTGCAATATGGCAGTGAGGACATCTGGTTTGCTTTCGGCGGTATCCATATTTACGGCGACAAACTTTATATTTGACAGACCCATGGCAGAGGCGAAGATTTTTTTGAATGCGCCGATATCAGCAAATGAAGAGCCGCTGGTTTTTGAAACGTGATCAACCGGCCTTTTGAATCCGTTTGGATCTATAGTAAACATCGTCCCGGCAGTCATTGAAGGGGCCGACGAATTCTTTGGTAATTTCCAGAGAAGTATACAAATGTTACTGGTTCCATACTTGTATTCGAGGGTTGTGGAATTAAGGCAGTTTAGCTGCATTTCCTTAATTTTTGCGCCGATAAGCCCTGTATCGATGCGATCGATATCGAGGCTGAATATTTCCGGACCGGTTTCCCTTTTGTCGGATTCATTATCATAAGAAGCCCTTTTCGTCGTGGGTTCTTTTGGCAGCGGAGCCGGTTTGTTGCCTGCCAGGATCGCCATCGCGGCTTGGGTTAATTGAGTGTCTTTGCTCCATGCATTTTTCTTAAAGGCAAGCCGTGCTGCCTGCTGGGCACGTTTGATGTCGTTGTTGAAATAATTTGCCCATGCGATGAGTATATAGTGTTGGGTTAAGGTTATGGTGTCGAACTTGCCTACCGAAGTTTGCCTTGCTTTCAGTTCCTGGAGAAGTAGAGAGGCGACATTGGGAGGTAGAGGTTGGCTGGTATTTATTAACGAAATGAACGTGTTATACTGTTCGTTTGTATCTCTGGCAGAGTCGGGTTCGCCGTTTTCAATTTGTAGGTTTTCCTGTGGAGAGTTTTTTTTCGCGGTTTTTTTTGGTGGTCGTGATTTTGACTGCGCACCCTGAAGGGTGTCCATTACCTCCATTGTTTCCATGGCTTCGAGGGCTGTGCCGATGGCGAATGCCGATGAGGTGAAAGCGGTGAAGATAAAGATCGACACTAAAATTAAAGACAGTGTCAGTTGGTTATTTTTTGTTTTATAATTCATTTTAAGGCCCCATCTTGTTTTGTATAGATATTGCTGGAACAGTGAGTATTGTACCATTTTTCTGTGAAAAAATCAAACCCATTCGGGTTCGTTTTTAGAGCAAAAAGAGGTCTTTGTTTGTTTTTGTACGGATTGGTATTATTCCTCGACGATGAGTTGCAATGCTTTTGAGTTTAGTACTACAGAATCTATGGGTATATTTTGCTCGAGTCTGTGCTGATAAGGCTTGCTCGTGGTGGTTCGCTTTCCGCTGGTCATAAGGACCGTTTTGCTGGGTGGCAGATCGGGCAGTTCGGTTTCCCGGACGACAACACCGCCTGTTCCCAGCGTAACTACCGCATAAATCTTGCCTCGCTTCAACGCAAGTATGCGTTTTATTGCCGCCACAAGCGAATCCAGATCTTTAGCAATATAATTATACGGTCTGGCCTTTCTCAAAAATGCAGCATAATCATAACTGCCGCCTATCATCATTTCATACTTACCCGGTGCCAACTTTTCGGGGAGATTCACCTTAAATTGATGCTCCGACTTCTTCGACATATGTGATTCTACTATAGCGGCAACTTTAACCGTATCGCCGGCTTTGACTCGATAATCGGAAAGCTCGACAGATCTCACATTTGCCAGGCGATTCTGCGGTCCTATATTGATCTCAAAATCCATGCTATCGATTTTTACCTTACCGAAAGGATTGTTCATCAACAGAGAAACCGTACTCATCGCTTCGCCGGCTACTTCGGCAAACACCCGGCCCGACGATATATTTTCAATATCTATCGCACCAAACTTATCCAGCTTAATAGCCCCCTTGTAATTTACAGTATGATCAGGCGGGAGGGGGCCAAGCATCTGGCCGGCACCTATAAGAGCCACCTGTAACATTATAGGCGTATAAAACCGATTAACCGCCAATTTACAGTTATAGACTCTTTCGGCTTCGGGATCGTTATAACGTCTTACCGTTATCCGCAAAGGGATAAGCTCAGCGCGATCACCGATTGTGCCATAGACGCCAAAATTTTCGTCATGCCGTATTGCCCCGCGTATAGGCCCCGTACCTGAAAGCTTGAAAGAAAAGCTTAAATTAGAGACTACGGTATGGACAAAGCCGGTCGCCATTGGCAGATCAACCGATCCATATCCCAGGAAAGCGTGGCCGAACCCGTAAACCTTTTCACCTAAAACCTCAGTGATTGTTCCAACTGCGGACATGGATATATCCCCGCTGACAAGGGGGATCGCCAAAACCCCACCCGGCTGAAACTCTGTCACATCGTTGAGTCCGTAACGAATATCGGTTCCGCTACCGGCTACAGCCCTTATGCCTGCCGTATCAAAACGTTCTGAAAAAGCATCGCACACTTGCGACGGTAAAGAAGTTACCAGCAGGATAGGCGATTTTGAGGAAGTTACGCTGCTTGAGCGTGGCAGTGGTTTTTCCCACAGATCATCGCTTAGGGCGGCAAGATCGATCGGTTCGGAAAAATCGAAAATAAGCCCATTGCTCGTCGCTGTCTTAGTGGTTTCAACTGTGCCGATATTAAGCATTTCGGCAATCGGTGTAACCATATAAAGCGGATCTTTTGCATAGCTGTATCCGTATGAAAGGGCACCGGCCATCCGACCGTCAATGTAAACCGGCGAGCCGCTGCAGCCCTGAACCGGCCCGGAATGCTTAAATCGCTCATCCTTTCCAACAACAAGGATCATATTCTGGCCAGGCCTGTAATCGTAAACAACGCTGATAACCTCCATTTCAAAACGCTCGATCTTCGCCCCTTCATAAACCGTAAGGCAGTAGGCCTCCATACCGCGAGCAATTTCATCGAGAGGTATGTATTTTTGCTTATCCAACCCGCAAACAATGGTGCAAAAAGCCAGAAATCCAATAAAAATAACCCTTAACCTGCTAATGGAACAAGAAAATGCATTAGACATGCAAAAAAACTCCTCTTATTGCATTGATTTCGGCATTTAAGTCATCAAAAAGGCCGAAAATTTCAATAATAAATAAAACTGCAAACGGCATCAGAATCGCCACAAACTACAAAACACGCAAAAAAACTATTCCCTGAAGTTACAAAACTATTTATAGTGCCGCAAAACAGCTATTGCAAGTTAAAAGCAAACATTCTATAATGCGATATGATACTGGGTGCGATTATTATTTTGCCCTAAAGCAATTGAATTTTTAGTGTATGCCTTATGCCTGTTGCGGCTTTGGCCAGCTTCGTTAGAAATACTCGGCTTAGAACAACTAAGCCTGTGTTTTCTGCCTTGCTGTCCAAAGTCCTCACTACGGCCTAAGTCGATACCTAAAAAGTTCAAGTGCTCTAAAGAGTGTAAACGTCAACAACAATAATGAGGTTAATAATGGATTCCGAACATCGGCACGAACTTAAAACCAATGAACTGGCCCAATGGTTATCAAATCTTCCTGGTTTTCTCAAGGAAAACGGCAAAAACATCCTCGGCATTTTACTTATTGCCGCCGCTGTGTTCAGTTATTTCTACTTCAAGGCAAAGAAAACTTCGACAGTAAACATGGAGCAGGCTCAAAATACGGCTTTGATACAACAGGTAAGCCGAAACAAAGCCGAAGCCATCGATCTTGACCCGGAAACAGCTCTACTTGAAAATGCCTTCGCAACCTCTGCCAGTAAACTGCAAAGAGCAGCTGACGCTATCGAAGAGGGTGATTATGCTGCTGCCCTGATGCTTATCAAAAAGGGTGAATCGCTAAGAGCCGAACTGCATTACAACACTTCTCAGTTGGACGAGCAGGTAATAACCGACCAAATTAAAGAAGCCTCTCAGGCTTACGAACAGGCTCTCCAGAAAGCAAAAGGCAACGCCAGCCTGACTGCAATGGCAACGTTCGGGTTAGGGCTGTGCGCCGAAGAGATTGGAGATTTCGAAAAAGCGGTGCAGATTTACAGTGATATCGCACAAAACACAGAATTCGAAGGAACCCTGTTCCCCGCTCAGGCACAGTTTAGACTCGATATTCTGGAAGATAACAAGGAAACCTTCGTATTCGTGGTAGTTCCAAAGATCGAACTGCCTGCAGGAATCGATCCTGCTTTAAAAGAAGCTATAGACTCCGGTCAGATATACTACGAAGGAGTTGAAGATAAGGGCAAGGCACCTGTCGAAGCTGAGGGCAAAGCCGAAGCTAGCGAAAAACCTGCCGACACCAAAGAAAAAGAAGAATAGCAGCAGATGTCAGATATGGGTTCAAAAAAAACACAAGCCGGGACCGAAAATAATTCCGATAGCTCCCCAAATCCCGATTTGCTGGAAGTGGGAGGCGAAAATGCGGATGTTGTCTCCAGCGAAGGCACTCTGGAAACGGGGCAACACCTTGTTATAAGTGTTGGCAACAACCTGAAAAACAACCGGCTTGATAAGTATCTGCAAAGCCGTTTCAGCCAATTCAGCAGAACACATCTGCAAAAACTCATCAAAGCGCAGGGGGTGAATGTAAACGGCCATCCCGCAAAACCAAGCCATAAACTAAACGCCGGCGACAAAGTTGATCTGGTTCTGCCTGCGCGACAGATCCGCGAACTTGTTCCGGAAGACATTCCGCTGGATATCATCTTTGAAGACGACGAAATAATTGTAGTGAATAAGCAGGCAAACCTGATAGTGCATCCTGCCAGGGGCTACAAAAGCGGAACCCTCGTAAACGCCCTTGTATTTCATGCGGAAAAACTCTCGAGCATAAACGGTGACTATCGGCCCGGCATCGTCCATCGTCTCGACAGAAACACCACGGGGGTGATGATCGTGGCAAAAACGGACAGCGCTCACTGGAAGCTTTCGAGGCAGTTTTCCGAACGAACTACGCAAAAGACCTACCTTGGCGTAGTGCACGGAGTTCCGCAGCTTACGGCTGACCGAATTAACGAACCTATCGGGACAAAGCCGCACGAAAGAGAAAAGATGGCGGTTCGTCAGGACGGTAAGGAATCGGTAACATTTTATAAGGTACTCGAAGAATTCCGGGGTTACTCGCTTTTAGAACTGTCCCCGAAAACCGGCAGAACACACCAGTTAAGGGTCCACATGCGATATATCAAACATCCGATTGTCGCAGACGACATGTACGGGGGGAAAGTAGTCTACCCATGGCAGATCGAAGACAGAGAGGCTCAGCCGGAAGATCCGCTGATGAATCGTGTAGCGTTACACGCATGGCGTCTGGAGATAAACCACCCGGTCTCAAACGAAAGATTGACCTTCGAAGCAGACCCGCCGGAAGATATACAGAACCTGATCGAAAACCTGAGAAAATTTAGATCGATTATCCCTGAGAGTGATAAGCCTTCGCGAATAAAGCCAACCGGCTAACTGCCGGCGATACCCTCGGCTGCCATTACATATTTGATAACGCTGTCCTCATGACTGTTTCCTATGACCTCCGTCGCAAGCTTCTTGATCTGGTCGCTGGCATTTGAAACCGCTACAGCCCTTGGCGACATCTTGAACATATTTACATCGTTTAGATTATCGCCAAAAACAACCAGATCCTTAAGTTCAAATCCGCCATAGGAAAGCAGCTCCCGGATCGCCACCGACTTGCAGGCCTTTTTGTCGTGGATAGTGAGCCAATACCACGGTGGCGAATAAGGATTCTCAAAGAAATGCATCTGTAGTTCATCGGCGAAATCGGCCATCATTTTCGTTGCCAGATTAATAAGCTGCTGTCGCGTATTGACAACCGTAAAAGCCACAACATCATCGACAAAAACATCCTGAAGGCGTTTAACCTTACAAAGCCGCCTGTCTCCTGCCAAGCGACGGTTGTCAAAATACCATTGCATCCCGTCATTAGGCAATGTCTGGTAATAAAGCCTATCCTCGTCACCGTTGAAAGTTGAAATAAAAGGCATGCAGTTATACCCGGTGATATAACCGTAGATAGTTTCTAAAAGATCGGTCCTCATGTCATTTATAACCAGGTGCTTACCTGTGGCAAAATCGGAGATAAAGGCTCCGTTGATTTCTATGACGGGAAGACGAAAAGGTATGCCGTGCAAAAGCTGCTGCAAAGAGGGGATACTCCTGGCACTGGCTACGGTGAAATTAACGCCGGCATTTAATAACCTGATCAGATTTTCCCTGGTGTAAACGGATATTTCGCCATCATCCATAAGCAAAGTACCGTCAAGATCGGAAACATAAATAATATTATCACCCATAAAAATCAATCCAGAAACTAACGACCAAATTGCTCCTGAGGCAGCCTTGCAAGATCCTTGTCGGAACCGGCTACCATTAGAATGTCGCCGGCATTTATTATCGTGCTTGGCAGCGGGACATTGATTATCTCGGCCTTCTTGTCCCGTTTCTCCTGGCCCTCGGTCATTCTTCGTATCGCTACAAGATTAACCTTATATTTCTGTCTAAGCTCGAGCTCCATCACCGTCTTACCGTCAAATACGGCTGGCGTTTCCAGGGACGCCAGGCTGTAACCGGGGGCAAAATCGATTTTATCGCCGATATGAGGCGCTATAAGCCTATAGGCCCATCGATGTGCTGTCTCGATTTCAGGATAAATTATCTCAGTAGCGCCGACTGCAAGAAATACCTGTCCCGATGTAATACTCTGGGCTCTGGCATAAATTTTTTTGACGCCTATGGTTTTCAAGTTTACCACGGTCATTATCGCAGACTCAAAAGTACGCCCCCCCTGCCCCATCCCTACGATCGCGGCATCAACCTTGTCAACACCTTGCGACCTGAGCGCCTCTTCGTCAGTACTGTCAAGACGAACCGCCTGCGCAACATGATCCATGATCTCATCGACCACCTTTCGATCTCGATCGATAGCAATCACCTCCGCCCCGCTCATTGACAGCGCTATCGCAAGCTTATTACCAAACCGACCTAATCCTATTACAACAAAACGATTCATTAGATTATCCCCTGAATAAAAATTCCTTAGCCGACAATTATCGGTTCATCCGGATAGCTATATCTGGCAGGTTTAAGGTTAAAAGTCATCGCCGCCAGCAGCGTCAGCGGACCTAGCCTGCCGATCAACATCGTAGCAATGATAATAAGCTTACCGGCCGTTGTCAAATTTTCCGTTAAACCGCAGCTCAAACCCACAGTACCCAGCGCAGATACCGTCTCAAACATTATATCGTCCATCGCAAACCCGCTGCTGCGTTCTGTTATCGATAACACAAATGAGACCGACAAAAATACTACCCCAAAAAGCAGTGTTACGGTTATGGCTCTGCCGACAACTGCCAACCGGATAGACCGACCGAAGGCCTCGACCTCACTTCGCTTTCGAAACGTGGCATAGGTAACCATCACTAAAACAGCAAGCGTCACGGTTTTTATCCCACCGGCAGTGGATCCCGGAGAACCTCCGATAAACATCAGGATCATTAAAACCACCTTTGAGGCCGAAGACATAGACGAAATATCAACCGTATTAAAACCGGCAGTCCTCGCTGTCACTGATTGAAACAATGCGTCAGAAACCCGAGCGCCGCAACTTTTGTGTGTAATGTTCTGGCCGCAATTATTCTCCAGCACCAGGATTAATAACATGCCCGACAAAATCAGTACCAGGCTTGTAATGAGTACGAGTTTTGTTTGCAAACTAAGGCGTTTGCGTGTTCTGGGCTGAAATACTTCGGCAGGGCGAATCAAACGTCTGAAAATCCTGCAAAAGAAATCGAACGAAACGCCTGCGATATCATAAAGTACGCCAAAGCCCACCCCGCCCAGTATGATCAGCACGCCTATCACCCAATAAACCTGCCACAAGCCGCTATAGCCGATCAAACTGTTGTCGAGAAGGCTGAAACCGGCATTGCAAAAGGCGCTTATAGAATGAAATATGCTGAAAAACCACTTTTGGGGAACACTCTCGCATATACCGGACCACATACCGGACAAAAGGAACGCGCCTAAAACCTCAAGTGAAATAGTAACAACAAAAATAAACGCGATTATATTGCCGATTCGACCAAGCGTCCGCGCACTAAGCAGGTCCTGCATTGCGACAGATTCCCGAACACTGAGCGCCTGGCCGAGAAGCAAGGCCAGAACCGCTCCGAAGATTACGATGCCAAGACCGCCAAGCTGGATAAGTGAAAGGATAACTACCTGGCCCATCATTGAAAAATGGCTGCCTGTATCCTGGACAACAAGCCCTGTCACACATGTCGCACTCGTGGCAGTAAACAAGGCATCGACAAAACTGGTCCGGTCCGAATTGTAGGAGCGGGGCAAAGTAAGCAGGCCGGCGCCTACAATAATAAGAACCAGGAATATCCCTATCAGCGATTTAGTCGGATTCTTTCCCGATGCTGCAACCCTGACACAACCTTTGCATGCCTTCCAGACAACCTGTACAATAAGATATAAACCAAGCGAAAGCATCCTCGCCGGCGCGGGATTTTCGACCGCAAACCACACCCCGGCACCAAGTACGCCCACTGTCAACATCGAAAGAAGCGGAATCTCAAACCAGTTCGCATAAAAAAACTCGCGTTTCGATACCGTGTTAAGGTAACGGCAAGTTTTTTCGCCGACAAATACCAAAAAGCAAATAATCTGTATGATATGAAGCGCACGCTCGGGAAATAACGGGTTAAGAAAACCGTAAAGCGAAACAAACGTGCTCACCACGATCATTGCCGTAACGAGGTTGACAGTCAGCAGGCACCGCTCTAAAAACACATTTTTATACGCTATTTTCATAAAAACTCAGGTTCCAATACCTTATGCATTATAAAAGCTTTGAACTTCGTTAAACGTTCCGTATAATCAGCATATAATGAAAAACGCCGGACTGCACGAAAAAATATCGATAATACTCATAACCACCTATTTAAAGGATGCATTATGATAAACAATCGCAACTGTAAATCTGCATATTATGCCATAATCGCGATTTTAGCCGTCACAATCTCTTCCCATGCGGTAAACAGCATCACAACCCGCCAAAAAACCGCCGCGGACTTCCTCAAAGGTGAAACCGAAAATACCGTAATAGACTCCGCCGGAACGATAAAACTGGCTCGCCAGTCAGAAACTGTCGAGCTGAAAGACCTTCTCGACGATTCCTGGGTGATAAACGCAATTGTGACCGCCAAAGACGGCACGATTTACCTCGGGACCAGCCCAAATGGCAATATCATCAAAATCAAAAAGGGCGAAGCAAAAAATATTTACCCGGAGCAACCCAAAGAACCTGTTCCGTCTGTGGCGGATCCCAATGACCCAAACTCGGTCGCAGAGGATACTTTCAGAAACGAACATATCTTCGCCATGGCCCTGGACTCTAAAAAACGCCTCCTTGCTGGTGTAAGCGGCAGTGAATGCAAACTCCTCCGTTTGGAAAGAGGCAAATTCAAAACCGTATTTGAGCCCGAAGAAGCAAACTACATCCTCGACATCACGCTCGACAAAGCCGGGAACATCTACCTCGCCACCGGCCCAAACGGCCTAATATACCGTCTAAGCCCCTCCGGGCAAAAACCTAACATCGTATACGACGCACAGGACAACAACATCCTTGCACTGGCCATCGACAAAAACGGCTTCATTTACGCCGGCTCGGATGAACGCGGACTGATTTACAAAATACACCCCTTCGACCAGACGGCTTCGGTCCTGTACGACAGCAAACAAAACGAAATCACGGACCTGATCTTCGATGATCATGGCAATCTCTATGCCACCGCAACCAGCGCAGAATCCGTTTCAAGCCAAACCCGCGCAGCCGGTGTCGCAACCCCATCCAAACCAGGCCGACCCGACACTGAATCCGGCAGCGAAGAAACTGCCCAAACCGAACTTAAGCCCGCAAACACCGATAACACAGGCAAAGACTCAAAGTCCACTCCGATCCAACAGCCCCAACGCGGAGCATCGTCAAAATCGGCGGGACATATATACAAAATCACATCCGAAGGTTTTGTGACGGATATCTTTGACGACATGGCTGTATTCTTCACTATCGTATGGGAAAAGAACGACCTGATTCTCGGTACTGGAAACAACGCACAACTGTTTGCGATTGACCCGAAAACCGAAAAGAAAACACTCGCATTCGAAGATGATGAGGCCGCGCAGATTACCGCTTTGGCAAAAGCAGGCGAAAGCCTTTACGTCGGTACCGCAAACCCGGCAAAACTGATCATCCTGGCAAAAACACTGGCCGAAGAAGGAATTTTCACTTCCTCTCTCGTCGATGCAACTCAACCGGCTCGCTGGGGAAAACTCCAGATAGACGCCGATATTCCCGAGACTTGCCGAATACTTTTGGCGGCTAGGAGCGGAAATGTAGACGACCCCAACGATCCGACATTCTCTGAGTGGACAAAGGATAAGCCCGTAACTGAGGCGATGCAACTGGAATGTCCCGTCGGAAGATTCTGTCAGTACAGGCTCACAATGACAACTACGGATCCGGCGAAAACACCCGTAGTCCGCCAGGTCGCGATCCCCCACG
>VRUF01000012.1:22395-27034 GCA_019456245.1 Planctomycetota bacterium
TTGTGCCAAACCTTGCCCCGATCGTAACTTCCCTAAAAGCCGAAAGATCAAAGGATCTGAAGAAACCATCCACATTCAACATTACGGCTGTGGCGAGCGACAGCAACAAGGACACCCTGACGTATGAAATAGAGTTTAGAAAACTGGGGAGAACCGGCTGGATCAAACTGAAAGACAAACTCGAAAAGTCTCGTTTCGAATGGGATACCAACACCGTCGAAGACGCAAGATACGAAGTCCGTGTTATTGCTGACGACGAAAAAAGTAACACGCCTCAAACCGCCCTTACCGGTTCGCGAATAAGTGACGCTTTTGTGATTGACAATACCGCACCGAAGATCGCAAAAGAAAATATAAAAATTGTCAAAGATGTCGTAAGGTTCACACTCACAATACAGGATGCATTCACCGTGATCGGCAATCTCAGCTACACCGTAGACAGCAACGAAGATTGGATATCCATGCTCCCCGACGACCTTATCTACGATACCACAACAGAAGATTTTACGATACAGATCGAAGATATGGAAACCGGCAAACATGTGATCGCGGTAAAAATAAGCGATGACATAAAAAATGTCGCCTACAAAACATACGAAGTTAACATCAAGTAGACCCTTAAGATATGACCGTGATGTTGCCTGGCCGCGAAGAAACGGGAAATTTCAATTGAGAACGCTATAGAACAATGAGAAATATCGATTACAACGAGATAGTAACCGCCGTCGAGGAGCTTTGCATACAGAGCTGCTATGAACTTTCCGCCGACGTTCTCGGTGCCATCGAAAACGCCTCGCAAAATGAATCCAATCCTAAAGCGGCGAGGATTCTAAAGCAACTTGTCGAAAATGCCAGGATCGCAAAAGAAAAACATATTCCCCTTTGCCAGGACACGGGTTTGACTATTGTATTTGTGGATCAAGGTGCGGAAACCGTGATTATTGCTCCGGCTGATAACCTTAAGGTTACTATAAACGATGCGATTAACAAAGGTGTAGAGCAAGGTTACGAAAAAGGTCTGTTGAGGAAAAGTGTAGTTGCCGAACCGCTTAACGAAAGAAAAAATACGCAGACAAACACGCCAGCGATAATACATCATAGCGTAGCAGGCGGCGATAAACTTTCTATCACCGTGATGACAAAAGGCGGAGGTTGCGAAAACAAAAGCCAGTTTAAAATGTTTAATCCGACCGAAGACAAGCAGACGATCATCGATTGGATTGTCGATGTTGTAAAACAGGCTGGCGCAAATGCCTGTCCGCCGTTTGTTGTTGGTGTTGGGCTTGGCGGTGATTTTGAGCAGTGCTGCTTGATAAGCAAAAAGGCGCTGCTGAAAAAGCTTGACGAACCGAACGAAGACCGGTTCTATGGCGAAATGGAAAAGCAGCTTTTGGCAAAGATAAACGCTCTCGGTATAGGGCCGCAGGGGCTTGGTGGAGACACGACGGCGCTGGCGGTAAAAATCGAGACGGCTCCGTGCCACATAGCGTCACTGCCGGTTGCGGTGAACATAGAATGTCACTCACACCGACACAAATCTATAATTTTATAAATAATATTTGGAGACAAGATCATGGAAGACCAAAACGAAATGCCCCAGTCCCCCCAGGAAAACACCCAGGAAACCCCTCAGGAACCAACCCAGCCAACCCAGCCAACCCAGCCAATCCCAACAAACACTAACGAAAACCTATGGCCCATCTTATGTCATCTCGCTGGGCTACTCGGGTATACAGCAATACCTTTCGCAAACGTACTCGGTCCCCTTGTTATCTGGCTTATCAAAAAAGACGAGATACCCGCCCTCAACGCCCACGGAAAAGCAGCGATCAACTTCCAAATATCCATGGCCATTTATTTCATAGCATGCATACCGCTCTGCATTATTGTCATCGGGGTTTTCGGAATGATAGCACTGGGAATACTAAACGTAATATTCATAATCATAGCAACAGTAAAAGCTGCCGATGGCGAAGTGTACGATTACCCACTATCAATAAAGTTCCTGAAATAAAAAGCAACAAACAAAAAGCGTCTGCGTCAGTGCAATAAATTGCGCGATTACTGCGCGGCCTTCTTCTGGTATTTTTATTCTTTGCTCTTTCTGATCTCCTCTGTGATCGCTATGTAGTCTTCTGCTGAGAGTGTCTGGGGTCTTGCTTTTGGGTTTATTTGGCAGGTTTCGAATATTTTTTGCCAATCGGTTATTTTTGCCAGTCTGCCCTCGGCAAACTTTGTGGCTGCCTTAACCATCTTTCGGCGGTGGCCCATGAATAGACTTACTACTTCGCGGAATAATTGCATGTCTTTGATTCGTGATGCTTTTGTTTCGTTGCGCAGAAATTTTACCATTGCTGATTCTACTTTTGGTCTTGGCCAGAATACGCTTGCCGGTAAAATTCGTAAAATCTCCGTTTCCCCTGTCGCGTCCATCAGGATGCTTAGTGTCCCGTAGCGATGGTCGCCTGGGTTTGCTGTCATTCGCTCGGCGACTTCTTTTTGTACTGTTACGTACATAACATCGGCGGCGAGCTGGGCAGCAGTGATCAGGTTTGCCATTACCGCTGCGGCGACGCCATAGGGTAAATTGGCGACGAGCAAAATTCTTCCGCCAAACTGTTTCTTTGCCTGCTCGACCGCTGTTACGGCCTCTGCGCATAAGCGGTTCTTGTTTTCGAGTATGTCGGCATTGATGATTTTAGCATTTTCGGCTGTTTCGAGTCTGCCCTTTACGATCCAGGCGAGGGTCTTGTCGAATTCTACGCCTACGACAGAGCCGGCTTCTTTGATAAGCTCTTCGGTAAAGGAGCCTGTTCCGCAGCCTACTTCCAGTACGATATCATCGGGGCGGATGTCGGCGGCTGTGATGAGCTTTCGCATAAGGTTTAGATCGATGAGGAAATTTTGGCCAAGCTTTTTATTGGGGCGTGTGCCGGCGGAAGCTAAGAGCTGGGCGATCTCATGTTTAGTCTGCAATGCGATTTCCTCACTTATGCTTTTTTTTCACCATTTCGATTGCTATGCGTATGGCCGCCTTCATGCTTGAGGCGCTGGCCTTGCCTTTGCCGGCGATGTCGAAGGCTGTTCCGTGGCTTGGCGAGGTTCGGATGATCGGCAGTCCTATAGTGACGTTTACGGCGGAGTCGAAGGCCAATAGCTTAACCGGTATCAGGCCCTGGTCGTGATACATGGCGACTACACCGTCAAACTCACCTCGCGAGGCACGCAAAAACATGGTGTCGGCGGGAAACGGCCCGACGCAGTTAATCCCAACCTCCTGCGCCATCAATATCGCGGGGCCGATCACACGGCGTTCTTCGTCGCCGAACTGGCCATCCTCTCCGGCGTGAGGGTTTAAACCAGCGACGCCGATCTTTGGTTTTTCGAAACCGAAATATTCCTTCAAGGCATCGTTTAAGAGATCAATGGCCTCGAAGACACAGCCGATGGTGAACTTGTGGCGCACCTCGAAGAGCGCCTCATGGATCGTCGCGAGCGCTAGTTTTAAGGGTCCGGCGACGAACATCATGGCCTTTCGCGATTTGCACAATTCGGCAAGCATCTCGGTGTGGCCGGGCCAGGTGCTATCTGCCATCTGCCAACTCTGTTTGCTTATCGGGGCAGTAACTATCGCATCGATTATCCCGGCCTTTGCCGCTTCGATCGCATCTCTGCAAAAGCGAAGCGAGGCCTCACCGGCAACTTTGCTGGGCTTGTGCACCCAGGACGGAACCGAATACTCATCGTAATCGGCGATAACGACCTGCCGCGGATAATCCCGGCTGATCTTTTCGTGCTGATGTTTGATCCAAAAGACATCGATCTCTGCCATGTCGGCGGCGTATCTGAGATGCTCATCCATTCCGAAGACAATGAACTTTGCCTCGTGACGAAGCAAAGGGTCAGAAAGTGCCTTAACGACGATCTCGGGACCGATGCCGCCGGGGTCACCCATAGTAATGCCGATAACCGGCAAAGCGCCAACAAGCTTGTTCGGACCATTAGTCATTACTAAAACCCAAGCTCTCTTAATTTATTGACGGTAAGTCCGCCTTCGCTGGAGAGCATTCGCTCGAGCTGTTTTTTTACTGTCTTGCAGATTATGTCTGTTTCGATGTTGACTATATCGGCTGGGCGGGCTTTTCCCAAAGTTGTCTCCTTTAGGGTTACCGGTATTACCGCGACAGTAAAGCTGCGTGCGTTAATTTTTGCGACGGTGAGACTTACTCCGTCAACGGCGACCGAGCCTTTGGCAATGATGTTATCAAGCAAATCTTCGCCGGCGGCAAATCGCATCTCAACAAAATCGCCTTTTCGCTCTACCGCCTCGACCTTTGCTACTCCGTCAACGTGGCCCTGAACGATGTGGCCTCCGAAGCGTCCCTGGGCACTCATGGCGCGCTCGAGGTTGACCGAAGAACCGCTGCGTATATTGCTAAGCGAAGATTTTGCGACGGTTTCTGCGCTGACATCGAAATTGGCTACCGTTCCGGCCAGTTTGGTTACGGTTAAGCAAACGCCGTTGACCGCGATACTATCGCCAAGGGCGGTATCTTCGGCAAGGGCGGCGATATCAATTGAAACAACACCTCCGGCGGCGGCCAAAGAAGCACTGCGAACGGTCCCAACAGTTTCAATA
>VRUF01000146.1 GCA_019456245.1 Planctomycetota bacterium
GTTTTTGACGATATAGCATTCGGTATGCTTATTATTGGGGGTTTTTATTATGAAGATCGCAGTTACCGGGGCTACCGGGTTTATCGGGCGCGGGCTTTGTTTGGAGTTGTCAAGCGAACATGAGATGGTTGTTCTTAGCCGGAGCAGGGAGAAAGCGGTTTCTGTGTTCGGGGATCTTTTTGAAGTGGTGGAATGGAATACGCGGTCGGCGGATGGATGGGGAGAATGTCTTGAAGGGGTTGATGCGGTAGTGAACCTTGCCGGGGCGTCTTTGGCGGCGAAGCGGTGGACAGAGGAGTATAAACGGGAAATCCTTGAGAGCCGGACAAAGTGCTCGAGAGTTTTGATCGATGCAATAAAAAAACTGGAAAAGAAGCCCAGGGTTGTTGTTATGTCTTCGGCGATCGGGTTCTATGGGGATCGGGAAGATGAAGAACTGGATGAAGAGTCCAGAGGCGGGGAGGGTTTTTTGGCTGGTGTGTGCCGCAAGAGAGAGAGCTATGCGACGGAATTTGAGGAGATGGGGATACGGACCGTTGTGATACGGACGAGTATCGTTCTTGGTTTGAGCGGGGGGGCGTTTCCTAAAATGCTGATGCCGTTTAACTTTTATGCGGGATGTTACTGGGGGAAAGGTAAGCAGTGGGTTTCGTGGATTTGTATTGCGGACGAAATTGCGGCGATTAAATTTTTGATCGAGAATGAAAATCTTAATGGCGTGTTTAATCTTGCGGCGCCTGGGGCGCAAAAGAATCGTGACTTTTTTAAGATGGTTGGTAAAGCGTTTAGGAAACCCTGCTGGAGCGGTGTTCCGCGGTTTGTGCTGAAGGTATTGTTTGGAGATATTACGAGCGAATTGTTTTTGGCAAGCCAGCGGGTTTATCCGAAACGGCTTACGGATGCAGGGTTTGAATTTCAATATCCGGAACTGGAAGGTACTTTGCGAACTATACGGGCAGAGTGATAAACGCAAAATTCAAAATTAAAATGCAAAATTTTGGTAATCGCTTATTCCTTAGAAGTTTTTGGTGTTTACTTCTGTTACCTTTTCTATCATGATTGGCGGGGACTGTAAGTAGGCTGTGGCTGTTCTTTTTGCTTCTATGTCTTTGTAGACACTTGCTACCTGCTGGGGGGTTAAGTCGGTGGCCTGGGCAACGCGATCAATTTCTATGTTGTTGTTCTTTGCGTATAAGCAAATGTCCATTTTGTCGTAGGGAACCGAAAAATAAAACTCTTCCTGACTTTGTTCCATTGAGTATGTATCCGTCGTGGGCCCGCGTTGCTGGATTTCGTCAGGTATACCCAGATAAGCTGCCATCTGGTAGACCTGCAGCTTGTATAGATGCGCGATCGGTTTGATGTCGGCTAGTCCGTCGCCTCCTTTTACGAAGAATCCCTGGTCGTATTCCTGTCGGTTTGGGGTGCCGGCGACGATGTAGTTATTTTTGTCGGCGTAATAGTATTCCATCATCTTGCGGCTTCTTTGTTTGAAGTTAGACGCAGCGAGTATGTTTAGATATGAATCTGCGGAGAGGCGGGCTTTTTTTACTTCGCCTTCGGGTGATTCTACGACGACAGAGAAAAACCGGTATTGCTCGCTGTCTGTTAGAGACGGCAGGACGATCTTGCATTTGTATGAGTCGTCGTATTCGGGTATGACCTGTCGTATCGCATCGTCTCTTCGAGAGTAACAGCCGGCAGCGTTTAAGATCGGTGTTATGTCTTCGTAGACTGCTTCGATTTGGAGGTGGTCGGCTATGAGGCGACTTAGTTTTAAGGTGTCGCCTGAGGAGTCTTTTTCGGGCATGAAGAGGCCGAGTACCCTTTCTTTGCCGAGAGCGTGGACTGCAATGGCGCCTACGACGCTGCTGTCTATTCCTCCTGAGAGAGCTACTATTATGCCGCGTTTTTTGAATTGGCGGAGACATTTTCGTAGAGTTTCAGATATCTTTTCCAGTTCGGTTTTGCAATCGATCTTTAGTGCGTCCGGTGTGAATTTTTCTGCTTTGACTGTCATGGCGTTATCCCTGCTATTTAAATAATTTACCTGTTTTGTACTACGTGTTTGCGCTGGTCGACGAGAAGATCGGGCATTTGTTCGCTTTTTGGCGGCGGCGTGAAATTGGCGACGAAGCTGTTGTTTAAAAGTTGTGTTGAAAGTATTCCGACCAGTGCCATGCTGTCTATTTCGCTGGCTGTAGAGGCGCTTTTGACCTTGTTTACGAGTTTGGATACTTTTTACAGATCGAATATTCCTGCGCGAGTTACAGCGGTGTCAGAGAGCATTTCGGCGGAGTAGTCGAAAGCACTCGAGCAGAGGAGACTCTTTACGATGGGTGCTCTGTATGGATGCTTTTTTCTTTCTACTATGGTCCGGGGGAGTATCGGCGTGAAGACCTTTTTTAGCAGATGCTTTTCGGTTAGGCCGAGTATTTTCCATCTTGCTGGTACTTTGGCCATGAACTCCATTATGTTTGGGTCGAGGTATGGGAGGCGTATTTCTACGGAGTTTGCCATGGCTACGCGGTCGCCCTGCGATGAAAGCAAATAGTTGCTCATGAAGATTGACATTTCGAGGTATTGCGCTTTCGCGAGGTAGTCTGATTCTTTGAGGCCGGCGGGAATCGATTCCGCCACTTGCCGGAAGACGTCTGTTTCCTGTGTGCGCTGCTTCATGTCTTCTGAGAAAAAGGTTTTTATTCGGCTTGTGTTTTTCCATCTTATCAGATGCGAGAAAAGCGGTCCCTGTGCTTCGTTTAGGCCTTTGGCGAAAAATGCCTGCATCGAACTTTTCAGGCGCCGGTCGCTGAAGATGTACGGATAGAGCTGTGCTATGAGGCCTAGTCTTTTTTCCGAATCGGGGAACCTTGCCAGGAATCTTCTTATCTTTGCTTCGCGGAAGATGTTGTATCCGCCGAAGATTTCGTCTGCGCCTTCTCCGGTTAGAACTACTTTGAGGCCGGAGTCTCTTACGAGTTGGGAAAGGAGATAGAGGGGTATCGGCGAGGTTCTAAGGAGCGGTTTTTCGGCATGCCAGACGACGGCAGGCAATGAGTTTCCTATTTTATCGTTTGTGGCGTGCATTTCGCTGTGTTTTGCGTTTAGGTATTCGACCATTTCGCGTTGGTGGATGCCTTCGTCAAATTCCTTTTCATGGAAACGTATTCCGAAAGTTTTTACGTCATTGTCGAAGTTGCGGACGATCATCGCGGTTATGCCGGAGGAATCGAGTCCGCCGCTTAGGTAGCTTCCTACTGGGACGTCTGCGCGGAGCCTCATTCTGACGGCATCGAGCAATAGCTCCGATACGTGTTCGCTGATTTGATCGGTCGACCATTTTACGTGGTCGGTGCTGCTGGCGAGTGGGATGTCCCAGTATCTGTGTGTTTGGATTTCGCCTTTTGAGACCTTGAGGAAGTGGCCCGGTTTTAGTTCGTGTATACCCTTGAAGGCGGTGAATCCCGGGAGGGTTGTCCAGAAGGTGAAAATCTGTTCCATCGCGGCGGGGTCTATTTCTCTCGGAATTTCTTTTATGGTGAAGATTGATTTAATCTCCGAGGCGAAAATGAGCATTCCGTTGTGGACGGTGAAGTGGAGCGGTCTTATTCCGACGCGGTCGCGTGCGATGAACAGCTCTTCTTTGTTTGTGTCCCAGATGGCGAAGGCGAACTGGCCGTTTAGCATTTTTAGCATGTCTTCGCGGTACTCTTCGTAGAGGTGGATGATTACTTCGGTGTCCGAGGTTGTGTAGAATTTGTGGCCCTTGTCGGTTAGCTTTTTTCGAAGCTCTTTGTAGTTGAAGACCTCGCCGTTGTAGACGATCCAGAGAGTTGCGTCTTCGTTGTGGATCGGCTGAGAGCCGGAGGAGAGGTCTATTATGCTGAGCCTGGCGTGGCCCATGGCGATCCTGTCGGCGAGGTAGATTCCGGTTTCATCGGGACCGCGGTGTTTTACGACCTCGGTCATCTGCCGGATGGCGTCGAGCGAGATTTCGTGGCTGCCAGATAGATGGCATATGCCGGCGATGCCGCACATGGCTGTTCCTCCAAATTTTTGCGGTTGTTGGCTATAGTTCCAGTTCCGGTACCCGGCCAGAGAGCCTGGCTGAGATGAAAGACGAGATTGCCTGGAGAGAGTCCATGTTCTCGGGGACTATTTCGCTGTCGGCAATCTTGATGTCGTAACTGGTTTCCAGAAAACCTACGAGTTCCAGTATTCCGGTTGAGTCGATTATGCCGGCTTCCATTAGCGAGGTGGTATCCGACAAACCGTCAGCGTCTCCGAAAAGGAAGTTTTCAACCACGAAAGAGCGGGTTTTTTCGATATAGTCCTGCTGCATTTTTTACCCCCAAATAATAACAGTACCCCATAGGATATAGTTCTTCCTTTGGTGTTTTCGGCAGAAGTTGGGGGGGCGTTAACCGAAAAGTTTTATAAAATTTCGATGGAGTACACCGTTTGAGGTAGAGGTGATCATGAAGTTTACAGCATGGGCAACAAGTTGCCCATCCTACGGATTGATTTGGAAAGTTATGTCTCCTGTTGATTTTTTGCCTTTTAGGCCGCCATCGTCGGTCTTGTCTTGTCCTATGCTGTAAACGATGAAACCTTTTTCGGTTTTTTTGTAACGTAATGGTTTTCCGTCGAAGGGGTCTGTGGGGATTTCTTTGATGTATTCAGGGGTTAGGTCGATTAGATTTTTGGGTAAGTTTCCGGTGGTTCTTTTGTATTTTTCTACAGCGATTGCGGTTTGAGCGACATCGAGGTTGGCTGCATACTTGACATCCCTTTGGATGACCCTTACGATTGCGGGCATGGTTATCTTTGTGAAGAAATTAAGGTATCCCAGTGCTTTTATTTTTTTATCGATGGCATCGGCTGCGGTTAGGCGGTCGGCGAGTGGGAGTTTGAAAAGGTCTATGGCTTGTGTTTGTATTTCGATGTTTGTAACACCGTCATTGTATGCAAGGCCGGAGATTCTCAGTCCCGCATATGCGAAACGCATGCCGGATCCACCGCCGTTCATTGCCGCAGTGGAACTATCAGCGATGTACGAAACCATGAAGCATCTTTCACCGATGAAGCCGGTTTTCATTGGTGAATTGGCTTGCATGGAGGCGATGAGGTTGGCGAGGCGATTTAGCTGGGCTTGGGAAAGGTCGCAGCGTGAGATTAGACGCTCTGCGGTGTTGATCGTTAAGTTGTCGCAGGCGATGAGGACGAGTTGGGAGATCAGGATCGGTTCGTTGGCGAGGGAATGGGAGATGGCTTTCATTGTTTCGAGTGTTTGGAGGGCTTTTTGGGGTTGGTTGTTTTCGATCTGGACTTGGGCCTCGATAGAAATCAATCGTACAGCATCTCGCAATGGTCTGAGATGTTGGAGTAAGACGGCCTGGCCCATCTCAAAGTCAGCTGGGTAGCGGGCGTGTTTTATTTTTGCTGCTTCGTGGAGGAGGTCGAGCATTTCTTTGTTGTCTGCGAGATATTGCCGGGCCAGGTTGAGAGTGTTTGGGTCGTAGAGTTCGTCGGGGAGAAGTTCCTTTTCGCCTATAACGGGAAGGGGTTTTGTTTTTTCGCGGTCCCATTCGTTATAGTATGATAAGGCTTCGAGTATTGTGTCTGCAGCGTTTTGCTCACCCGGGGGGATGGAGTACCATTCGTTTAGTTCGGCGAAGGTTATCGGGTGGCCGGCGGCGCGGACTTTGTCCATTGCGGCGGCGAACTCTGCGCGCGAACGCATGTAGAAAGTTATCCATGTGAAGATCAGTAGGATGAAGATGCCTAGTAGGACGTGCCAGAATTTCAGGCGTTTTTGTTCGTATGTTTCGGGCATTGGGGGAGCCTTTCGATCTATTTGGTTTTTTGTTTTATTTCGAAGACTATGTCTTCCCATTTTTTTGCCAGGCCGGCTTCGTCTATTTTGTTTTCTCCTATACTGTAGATGATGAAACCTTTTTCGGTTTTTTTATAACGTAATGGATTGCCGTCGAAGGGGTCTATGGGAGGTTCATCGAGATAGCCCGGGACGAGTTGATTTAAGTTTTCGGGGAGAGTGCCGTTTTTTAATCGCCACCTTTGGGCGGCGATTGCGGTTTGGGCTGTTCTTAGATGGGTTGCACATCTGAGGCCCCTTTGAATGACCCTTGGAATTGGGGACATTGTCTTCTTTGCGAACCAGTGGGTCGAGCCCAGAGATTCAATTTTTTTCTGTATCGATTCTACAGATTTTACCTGTTCTGTCAAAGAGAGGCTGGAGACATTTATCGCATCTGTAAGTAACTCCAAATCGATGACCACATCATTATATGCGACGCCGGTTACCTTCGTGGCGACAAATGCGACATTTAGCCAGCCCTTTATGGAAAAATTTCTCAAGTAAGTACCATCTTCGATCTCGGATATAATAGCACATCGCGATCCAATATAGCTCATTGAGATTGGCGAGTGGATTTGCATTTTTTTGATCATGCCTTCAAGTCGCTGGAGTTGGGTGTCGGAGAGGTCACAGCGGGAAATAACTCGCTGGGCGGTGGTGACCGTAATGGCGTCGCAGGCGATGCAGACGAGTTGCGAGATCAGGATAGGTTCGTTGGAAAGTGAATGGGAAATCGCTGTCATTGTTTCCAATGTGTCGATGGCTTTTTCCGGTTGGTCATTTTCGGCGCGGACGTGGGCGGCGATGGTTAGGGTTTGGATGGCACGCTTTATGTCGCCTAGATATTTATAGTCGAAGGAGGAACCATAAGTGAGCCTGATGGGGTATTTGGCGTGTTTTATTTTTGCTGCTTCGTGAAGGAGGTCGATCATTTCTTTGTTGTCTGCGGTGTATTGTTCGGCTAGCTGTAGGGTGTCCGGGTCGTATGGTTCGTCGTGGACGAGGGTCCTTACCGTTTCACTGTCCCATTCGTTATGGAATGACAAGGCGTCCAGTATTGAGTCTGCGGCGTTTTCTTCGCCGGGGGGTAGTTTGTACCATTCGTTTAGTTCGGCGTAGGTTATCGGGTAGCCTGCGTCTCGGATCTTTTCGCAAGCTTGCTGGAAATTTGCTTTTGCCTGCATGTAGTATACTGCCCATGTTGCGATGATTAGG
>VRUF01000147.1 GCA_019456245.1 Planctomycetota bacterium
AAGAGGCAAGGTTACGATGCCACAATCGGGCCGCAACTGTCAAGCCCAAGGATGAAACGCATGGAGTGGTGCGAGGGAAAAGCGCGGCTTCCTGACTCCGCGGAGCGGTTCCGTTCAATATGCGTTATGTTGAGCTCAACATAACGCATAAAGTGATTTTTGCAATAGCGATGCGGTACTCCCGGGAACACTTCAGCAATCGTATTCACAAATGCACCTTGTTTGTCCGACACCCACGCTCGTACAGGCTTGCCCAGCCGTTCAGCCCACGAGCGGGCTTCCTCTATCACCTTCTTGATCTCAGATTCAGCACTCGATAACAGGGGGACGGCAAACCAAACTCGCTTGGCACGTAGCTCACGAATCACGTAGAGAGTCTCATGACCTTTCTCCGGTTGCAGCCCATCAATAGAAAGAACCAGATCATCTATCCCTTCATATGTTTCTCTCAGTCGCTCAGGGTCCTGTTGACGAGCTGCCACCATGATTTCGTAGCGTTTTATGTAGTCCTCAATGGCATCCTCAGACAACGTGGTTTCATAAGTGTCAATGAGTTCATAACGGATTTGGGGCACAGACCAGTGTCTTGAAAACCGACGCTGCCCGATCCATGCAAAAACATCCCACGCTATCGCCCAATACGGCATTGCAATCCCAAACTCCGCTTCCGGGCTCAACGTCTTCGAGTGGCTCGCACAGGACTTATCCGGACAGTGAGTGAGCTTCATCGTCATCTTCAAAGGTCCGTCCAAGGTATGCACATGATGACAGTACTGACGCATCCTGTGCTTGAGCGGACGTTGAGCTGATGTCGAAGCCAGCGGGGAACCTGCGGAGCATCCGTTGGTCCGCTCGTGAGGCGGGTCTGGTCGGCTTCCGAGGCTATGAAGAGCTCGGAAAGCAGGAAAAGGGCCGAAGAGCCGAGTAGGAGAGCATACTGATCCCTTGGAGGGCCGACTTCCCATCGGACAGGGTTACACGAATCGTAGCTGGAATGGCTGAGATAGCCTACTTTCCACCTCCCCTGGATCCAGCCACCTTCCGCTGAGCGTCTCGCGGACAAACTGAATGAAGCCCTGAAGGCCTTTCTCTTTGACCGTCTGGGCCAGCTGGATTGAGTACTGAGCCAGGGCGTTTAGAAAGTGGGCGATCCCCGCATGAGTTAGTGGTAGCCCCTCAGGGCGTTCCAGTTGTAAGAGTAACAGTGCTCGTAGTGATAGCCGTGGCGCTTCTCTACCTTTATCTGCTCCTCGATGTCCCAGCGGCGCCGGGCACCGAGGTTGCACCTTCGGTGCACGGTGCTTCTGCTCAGCGGTTCGCTGGAAATCCACACGTGCCGGCCGCTCTTGGTGACAATCTCGCCGCTCTCATCTACCTCTGGCCAGCTTTCCTCGCATACCACCAGGTGAACGGTTTGTGTCTTTCTGCCGTTCGGCCCATAGCAGTATTCGATGTCGTTGATCCAGTGAAAGCGCTGGCTTCTGCCCCGCCAGAACTGCTCATGACGATCCTCAGGCTCCAAGTAACCTTTCAGTCCCCGGTACTCCTCCCATACCTGCTGAAGAGAGCCGTCCTGCAGCACGATCATGAACTGCCAGCCGTATTTTCGGCATTGCTCCATGAGGGGCCCTGTAGGATAGAGACCATCGAGAAGCAGCAGGATGGGTAGATGGGAGAAGGCCTTCTTCAGCCGTTCAGCCAGCCGAAAAAAAGCCCTCCGCTCGCAGTCCTGTTTATCCCGTTCCGAATCACCTTGAAGGTAATCGAGAAACTCACTCATCAGCGGCAGCGTCATGCCGTTGGCCAGCACCAAAGAAGCCTCCAGCACGTGGATGTAGTACTGCACCTCCCCTTCATTCCCCACTTCTCGCTCCAGCCACTGCTCACCCCAAAACTCCTTGCTGGTGATCTTTTGTGTGCCGTCGATAGCGATCGGGTAGCAGCCTCCGATCAGCTGCTGTCTTCGGAACTTCTTGTTGCGGATGAGATACCGGACCAGCTCCACGGTTACCTGCTCCAGCTGCTGTACATCGATCCTGGCCAGCAAGCGGTTGACCGAGTCATGGTGGGGGATGGTTTCCAGCTCAGGGAAAATCCGCTTGAGCTGTTCCACCATCGCCGGTGTGGTCAGCTGCTCGTTAGCCTTCCTGCGGGAAGCCATCTGCAGCACAAAGCTAAGCACCCCGTATAATAGAAGCGTCTCGAGTGTGTGAGAGATCAGCAGGGGGTTCCTCGGATCAGGAATCGTGGAGAGCACCCGCATCAGAATCCAAAGCTTGGAGCGGATGATCCTGACATGCTCCAGGGTAGCCTCCGAGCGAGCCTGCTGTTCCTCTTCTACCGTCTGGTAAGGAGAAATGCTGTTAGCTCGGGTAGCATTAGGAGGCGGCTCAAGCCCCTGAACTACCAGCCGTTCTATGAGCAACTTCTGCTTCTCCCTACGCTTAGCTCTTCTGCTCTTTCTCTGTTCCCGGGTGAGCTTGTGGGTTCCCTCATGCCGGGGCTTGCGCGCTTTGCTCATCTCTCGACCCCCGCTTTCAGGTACTCAGAGCAGAGCACCTGCCGAAACTCTTCCCTCAGAGGCTTCACAAAGATCATCTTCGGGCTGGTGGTGTAGGTGCAGCCTTCCCGTACCAGCCCCTCCCCGGTGCTCATGCCCAGATACTGCCAGCCTGCAGCCTTATAGGAGCTTCCCTCGTGATGGCGGGGGTCCACAAACGTCTCCATAAGAACCGGCCGGTAGCCCCAGCGTTCCTGCCAATCATCGGCAATTCTGCGGGCAAGCTTAGCCAGCACATGGCTGGCCAGATTCTTGACCTTCACCCAGGCCTTAGTGCCCTTCAGGGTAGAAACAGCAGAAAACGGCTGTTGTTGATCACCCAGGCCAGCCTCTGAAGCCTCTGCTCATCGCTCCAGCCGATCCATCGGTCCCGCGCTCCAAGCGCTTTCGCCGGCCCCGAGAACAGCAGGCAGCCCAATGTGCCCCGACTACAGCCAATAAAGTACCGCATGCGGTAGCCAAAGGGCTGCTTGTAGCCCAGCCGGTGGTAACGAGCCACGTACTCGTTCCACAGACCCTTCTCTACCCTGTCCTCCACCGCCTTCAGCCACACTGGAACAAGCTCCTTCAGAGAGCCGGTGATCTGCGGACCCGCATCAGTCCTTGAGCTCAGCTGTATCTTACGCGGCGAGCTACGCTTCTTGCGCATCTTCTGCTCGGGAAGCTGCACCAGCCCCTGGGCCTCAAGCTTCCTCAGCAGTTTCAGGCATGCCTCCTCCTTTAAGTTCCCGGCTGCGGTGTACCAGCCCAAATGCTCGCAGATCGTCGCCGCAAGCTCCTTTAGCGCCAGGCGGGGGAAAAGCTCCACCATTTCACAGATCAGCTCCATCTCCTCGGAGCTGATCTTCCGCCCACATTGCACCATCTGATCCCTCATGGCCTAAGCCCTCCTTCCTAAATAGATTCCCACGTTGATTCTACAGGAAGGAGGCGAGGTTGTCTGCCCCTTAATGGTGGAAAAGTGCTGCTGGATAGTGAGAGGGGATTGGGAGCGAGGCGGCGGCCGGGCATCTTCCGGATCGAGCCTCCCAGCCAAACCTACCCCAGTTTAGCATATCGTAAAGCCTAAAATTGATCTACCCCTCTTTTTACGACGAAAAAATTTTGCCCGGCGCGTAAGTCTCTTCAAGGTCTAGAATTACAATCCATGCGTCAGTACTGACATGATGAAAGCGATGATCGCATATAGTGGTGGTCCTGCTACATTCAGGACAATCCTTGTCCTCCACTTCCAACGTCAGTTCTTCAAACTGCGTATCTTCCGGCCAATGATAAGGCATAGTATCCCTCCCAGTTCTTTGCGGAATACCTTATCACTTAGGAGCTTTTTTGTCTACAAATTCCGTAGATTAGCTTTGTTTCGGTCTATTGAAATAAAAGCGGTCGTCACAGAATGCCTTTTTGTGCAAAGCAACAACATCCGCGGGTTCTCTGGGATGGAACTTTATCACCACCTTAGCGTTATCAGGAAGAGCATTAAAAGCATCATATAACAAACGATTGATATTCATCACATACTCAATGCCATATATGGACTGCATCACTTCTGTACAGTAAACAACCAAACGCAAGTCTTGCGTACATTCGAATCCAACGACCGAAGACACCTCTGATCTGATCTTATCACAAGACCTCTGAAGAATGTCGTAAATCGAGTCATAAGATGGCTTTCCCACTACCACCAACCGTTCCTTGTGAATGCCATTATCTAAAAGGGTCTGCATAATTTCTTTATTAGGCACAGCTATGACACCTTGCTTGTGGTAACTTCCGAGCACCCACCCCTTGAAGAAAACGACCTCTTCGAGACTAAAATAACGTAAGGCAAGGCAAACAAGCCTCGCCATTGGAACACCTTTGTTTGGGGCAGGGTTGATGATGCCCGAATTCACATCACTGACCGGTACCATAAGGACATTAATCAGGGATTCCACCCATAATTGTATATAATATGTAAACAATAAGCTTGACATATTCTCCCAATTCTGTTATAATGCATTTAATTAGTTCCAGGATGGGAGGGGGATCTGGTAAAGCCTTCAACAATAAAAAATCGATACGAAAAAGCCAAGAGAAAAGAGAAAGCCATTCAACTTATTGAGAAAAAAGGAATGGACATAGAAAAGGCTTTCTCTCAGTACGGGCTAAAAATAAGCAGGTACACTTATCCACGTATTTATTCTCGCTACAAGTCGTATGGTATCGAGGGGCTTTTAGAAACGCGGGGAGGAGCGAAATCTGTAAAAGTATCCGATGACATAAAGAGATTTATCTGTTCAATAAAAAAGGAAAGAAGGACCCTGAGTGCAAAAGAGATTTGCCAGATAGTTAAGAAACGATTTTCGGTTGATGTTCATTTTAGCCACATGAGCCGAATACTTGTAGATTTGGGTTTGAACAATCCGGTTGGACGCCCGGAAAAACAACAGTTCTTAGAGAAAAACGAGATCGATCATGCTGGATGTTTCATAATAAAAGCTGCATGTCTTGCCATGAGACTGCCTGATACAGTGGTTGATGTTATTTTTCTAAGAACAAAAGAAATAAATCTGAATACTTCTGAGTATAACAGAGAGTTTTTAAATATGAGGATACTGCATTGTAGCGCTGAAGTCATCCGTCGAAAGATTGAGACCTTATTGTTTATGCCTGTTTTTGGGATGGAACGTATCTGGCATTTTAAGACAGTGTATCCGCGAAAGGGATTGGGTTTAGTCACGGGCTCTGGGGACCCTTACAAATATCACACTATGGACAATTTTTTCCGAGAGCTCCCGCTCCTTGATATCGATCAGAAATTAAGCAAGTCTCTTGCAAAGCTCTATGTGGAGAGCTTCCATATTAATTTTCGTACAAAGGAGTCAAGGACATTTTATATTGACTGTTTTCGCAAGGCAGTGTGGACTAAAAAAAATATCCCCAAGGGGATGCATGCAACCAGAAACCAAATTCTTAAGTGCTTGGATGTCTATTTTATCCATGATTCAAAGGGACGACCGCTTCTGCCCTTAACCCGGCCAGGGGATTCTTATCTCGGTGAAGCGCTATTCCCAATAATAGAGGCCTTAGAGGGGGCTGTTGGCAAAAAAGTGGTTGATTTTGCCATCTTTGATCGTGAGGGACTTGCTGTTTCGGTATTCAAAGAGTTTCGAAAAAAGAAGAAGCACTTCATAACGGTGCTTAGAGAGAATCAATATAATTCGCTCAGTGATTTTGAGATCCCAAAAACAAAGAGATGGAAAACTTATAAAAAGGACCCGAGCACAGGAAAGGTGACCGAAGAGATATTGGATTGCAATAAGACTCTCATCGACAGCAAGACCAAACAAACCCACAGAGTTCGCACTATTTTAGTTCGGGAAGTAGGTAGTGATAGTTTCGCAGTGGTGGCTACCAGTATTGATCGAAGGATAGAGCCTGATGCAAGGAAAATTGTCAGCAAATATAAAGACCGATGGGATCGACAGGAAAACTCTTTTAAGCAGATGAAACCTTCTCTTTATCTTGACACTAACCATGGGACAAATGTAATTGAGCAGGAAGATAATCGTGTTATCAGGCGAAAAGTTGAGGATTTAGAAAAATCGATTCAAGCAAAAAAGAAAAAAATTGAAAGTGCCCTGAATAAGATACAGAAAGCCGAAGAGCAGCTTAAAAATCTTGAAGAGCGAATTAAGTTAGATGAAGCAGTTAAAAAGAATACAGAACAATATAAAAAGCACATTATTCGTAGGGAAAAGATACTCCACTCTATCTCTGCTTACCGGAGCACGGTCAGTACGAATGAAATAAAACTAGATGAACTTAGCATAAGACTTAAGAGCATAGACCAAAGTAAGTCTCTTTATGAAATAGATACTCGCAAGGATCACATAATGACAAACCTTGAGACTGCTTTTAACAATGCTGATATTTTTGTTAAAGAACAATTTCTGCCAGAAAAGTATAGAAGGTCTGATTTTAGAACAATCAGAGATATATTATACAGACAACAAGGGAGCTATCGTGAGACGAAAGAAGAAATTATAATCATACTAAATCATTATGATCAGGAGCCTGAGCATCAAATGTTAGCGGAATATGCATCTAAAAAGATAAACGATGCACGACTGACAATTAATGCCGGCAAACGCTTGACAGTCCGGGTGGCTAACTTTTAAGCTTATTGGAAGCATATTTTAATTATAATTAGGTGGAATCCCTGTTAATCCCAAATCGTTCGCACTCATCAAGGAACAGGCGAGTATTCATATTGGCTATATCGCCCCCTACAACAACCAGATCCGGCTTTTCTCTATGAAGAAAATATTTCAATATATATTTATTCAACACAAGACGTATAAACTGTAATGGTCTGTTAATAAAGCCAGGCTTGGTATTCAGACAGAAAAGCGGCAGATCCCTAGTATTAGTCTTTCTGATCATTGATTGAAACCCGAGATCCCGCCTGAATTCCTTCAGGGACTCCCC
>VRUF01000148.1 GCA_019456245.1 Planctomycetota bacterium
CCTCCCTTTAAAAGGGAGGGGCCCCCCGACCGTAGCGTCGGGACGGGGTGGGTTTGTCTTCTCGACTAGCGGTGGCTCCTAGTCCCGCCTAACGTCCATGCTCACCTGCCGCGATGGAGCGCAGCGGAAAAGCGGTCAGGTGCAGCGTCTTGTTAGGTGGCTATGCTGTAGCAGTCTTTGGATTAGGGCCATACTGATTCTCGTCCGGCTGACTGTCTTGCACCATAAAGACAAGCAGAACAATAACGCCGATGAGTGGAATCAAGCCGATAAGCAACCACCATCCGCTTCGATTGGTGTCGTGAAGCCTGCGGACCGACACAGCGATGCCAGGAATCAGCACAGCTAAGCCGTAAATAATTCCAATAACACCTGGACCGCCAGCAAGCCCCTCTATGAAACCTAGCACAAAGGCGATGATGATGTTGAAGAGGGCGAACATCCAATACTCTTTTCGCCGTGCCCGCCCGCTGAACACCGCATACTTCTTCAAGACTTCGAGATACCAATTCATGATCCTATCCTTTCTTGTTGCCCCTGTTAATTTGGTTAGACGACTGCCGGGGTCATGCTGCCGTCTAATGTTTGGCATCAGCCGCGCCGTCATCGGCATCGCCTGGATGGCTTTGTTGGCCCTTCCCGTTCTTCCCCTTGTCATCGCGAGCGCAGCGTGGCGATCTAGGCCCCAGCGAGATTGCCACGGTCATCCGTCGGCTGAACCCGCAGGATGTTTTCAAATCCCGCCGCAGGCGGGGCTGGCAGCGGGCAGCCATCAGCCATTGATGTAGGGGCGTATGGCCATACGCCCTTCCCTTCCCGTTCTTCCCCTCCCTTTAAAAGGGAGGGGCCCCCCGACCGTAGCGTCGGGACGGGGTGGGTTTGTCTTCTCGACTAGCGGTGGCTTGCCCCGACCTTTGTGTCGGGGGCCAACGGCGGGGCAGTAAGCGGGGCGGTGAGATTCATGAGGACTCCTTTCGATAAGTGTTGGCGGGAATTTAGGCATTGCCCGCTGACAGGGAAAGCCGTCTGTTGTATCGTCTCGACCCTTTCCCAGCCCATGACTTTAGTCGTGGGTTGAGAGACCAAATGACGCCACGGCGAACCGTTTCAACGGTTTCGCACTATCCCACTGCCGTCAGCCGTTGATGTAGGGGCGTATGGCCATACGCCCTTCCCGTTCGCCCACAGTATGTAGGGGCACGGCGATGCCGTGCCTTATTGCTTTTCCTGATAGCCCATGTCACCCCAAGCTTGCCCCGCGTAACGTAGTGTAGCGGGGTTTACCCCGCGCTTTCAGTCCCGCCGAAGGCGGTGGCCTTTAGCCCCGTCCAACGTCCCGGTTCATCGTCTTGTTATCTGGCGTTTTGTGCGATTGCTTCGTTCGTGCTATGAAGGAATCCGATCAAATCTGCTACGGCAACTAAAAAAAGGAGTTTTACTTCGTGTATTTCAATTAGCGTACCGTCGGGATCATCCGCCGAACTGGTGAAATCTTCAAGGTTCACGTTCTGAGCTGCACGATCATACGACGTAAGCGATGAGATTTGATCGGCAATTTCTTGCGATGAAAAGGACGCTTCTTCAAAAGAATGTGCAAACGTGTTTCGAATCTTGCGAACGATTTCTAGGTCATGGTATTGATCATCGTCGACTAGCTGTAAGGCAAATACGAGCTTGATCTTTGCGGAGAAGGACGACAGTGGTCCCATGATTTGAAAAAGTGGTTCGACGGCCTTTTTAACGCAGTTGGTATCACCAGAGAAATACCTTCGTAAAAGCGTTTCGAGGACGTTTTCAAGGTACGCGGCGGCAATAAGAACGCATCCACGGTCTGACTCTTTGATCCACCCGTTGATAAGTGATTGAAATGACTCCGGGGGTTTCCGTTCCATTTTGAGATGCGGCCTCAGCTAGCTAACGCCCAGCTTAACCGGCCAGCTTTTGAGCGCCAGTAGCAGGCGCTTGTTAGGCGGTTTATTCATCGGGTAAGAAATAGATTCTACTTCTAATAGGAACACCGTGGGCTCGATATTCCTCCCCCTTTACAAAATACCACTTTTCGTTCCTATGGTCAGCCAGTGTCAAAGAAACGAACAGACCAAAAATTTGGCCGGCCTTCTCCTCTATTTCCTCATCACTAAACCTATGCATATGGACTCTGCACTCGCGGTAGATGGGTAGGAGTGGGCTATATGTCCAATCAAATCCACTGCCAAGCCAGCCTGATGGCTGGACACGATCACGTCTTTCCATTACCTCATCAAATTTAGCCTTGATCCATCCGATAATGCCTTGATGCTCATCTGGGGTAATTCCAGAAGTGTAGAGGTCCCATTCTCGTTTTAGTGGTTTCGGGATTGCTATAACCTCTTTTTGTTTGATTGCATCGAAAATCATCGCTTCCTCCTTTGTAAAGGAATGCCTAACGCTAAAGCTCACCTGCCTCTGAGGAGCGCAGCTGAACAGCGGTCGCCGTGGAGCTACTTGTTAAGAGACACTCCACCACCAAGTTGAGCGATAGATAGTTCTGTTCATATCATTCCACGTAACTTTTTGCCACATAGATTTTCCATCAGAGTACTTAGCACTTTGATGAATGCTATTGTAAACATCAGCTGTTATTCTAGTGGGGTAGTCATTTGACAGCCCGCAAAGCTTTGCTGCATGATTTGCAGCCCTTCCAACCCAAACAAGATCATTTGATCCCCGGATGCCTGTTCTTGCAATAAAGAGCTTGGAACTATCAACCCCTATTGTATGCTTAACTTGGTATTTCTCGTCTTTGTATTGATTTTTAATCGCAGGATTGACTATTTCTTTTCTGACATAGTTGATTTTCAATGCAGCTCTCACCGCTGACGTATTTTTGCTGTCGCCAATAAATACAGCCATGACCCTGTCTCCATCATAAGCAGTAATATCTCCACCTTCTGATCTAATTATCTTGGCCGCACAGTGTAAATATGCTTTATAAATTTCAGTAGCAAAGAATGCATAATATGAATCTACTAACTTTGTAGATTCTGACATGTCAGCATAAAGAACCACGCCATCTAGTTTTACGGCATCATTACCAAGCTTTAAGTCTTCAGCTGATGGTACAACCTGACCATCCCTCTTGGTCCATTGCTCTCTGAATATGCTTTTTACTTTGTTTTCTAACTCATCCTTTATAGACATATCTTTACATTCGCTTCTTTAACTAAACATATAATAAATAAATTGCCACTAGCCAAAATGGGACGCTGACGAAAGAGGATACGAAAGCCAATTTTACGTAGGCGTATTTCGTTTCTGCTATTTCAGCATTTCTATAAGCTTGACTAAGAAGATCATTTTCATATTTTTCATCACTTAGTGTTTTCACTTCCTCTAAATATATGGCTTCTGCTTTCTTGGTGATTCCGCCGAAAAAAACATTTGAACCCTTTGGGCCGCTTAATCTAGGAAACATCGCAAGAGCAATTAATCCTATGCTTAAAGCTAGAGGAATGAGACATAAAGCTGTAAATATTGCAGTACCAACAGTCCATGAGGTTAATGCCTTCATCAAAGCAACGATTACTCCAAGCATAGCGACATTAATCGCGAAAATGGGAGGAACCTTTGCGTCTGCGGCCTTCACCCACTCCAATTGCAGCGATAGAATTTTTTCAGCTCTTTCTGTACTCATGTTTCTTGTGTCTCTTAACTATTGAGTATATGGTTTCCGTATAAGAGACTCTTCCGGCCTTGCCGCCGCATAACACGCGCCCGTCCCAGCCTTCAAAGATTTTCCACCGGCACTCTTCAGCCGCAGCGGATAGCTGTAGGCTGAAAGAGCCTTGTTATGCGCTAATGAAATACTCTAATGCGTCTTCCCTTAAGGTCAATAATACTTCTTCAGATATTTGCCTTATACAAGCTAATTCTGGTCTGCCCTTGAAGGCTTCTTCAATGCTCCCATTACTGAATCTCCAACCTAATGAGTTGTTTCTTGATAAGTCCATATATGCTGCTTCTAGCTCCGGGTCTACATGTGCACCGCCATCGGTGTTAGCTACGTTCAGTACTAGATCAAACCTTGAAAAAACTCTACTGCTCTGGTCCTTTAGAACCGGCTCATTCCACCACTGATCAAACGGAATTTTCATAATTGGGTGATGAGGATTCGGAGGAGCTTCTACACGCGGTATATACCTACCCTCGCCTGATGACATCTTAGAAATTAATAGGCCACACATCGGTAGTAGATTAGCCGGATCAATGGGGCCGCCAGTGTCATAGAATTCTATTTGCCTTAGTCCTAATTGTTCAAGCAATGATCGAGATTGTCCGTGGTGATGCAGCAACACTCTAAGACTTAGCGCTAGATGCTTTCCGACAGCCTCACGCCCAGAATCATAGCTTTGACATGCATGCTGTAAAAGTTCAATCTGATCACGCAGTTCTTGTTTTAGATCTTCCTCAGATCTCTTGGTTCGCTTATTTTTACTCATTTTAGAACTCCTTACGCATGATTAATAGTATATAGCACAGACACAGCACATCAATCCCTCGGTTTATCTTGCCATAAGTCCCGCTAGAATCGGGGCCAACAGCGGGGCCAACCCTGGGCCCTGGCCGTTCCGGCTACGGGGAGTCCGTAGACGCCACGGCGAGCCGGCGACACGCTAGTGTCGGGGGTGAGTTATCTCAGGGGGCGACACGCTAATGTCGGGGGGCCTGCCTGGCGTAGTGAGGCAGAGCCGAACGTAGACTGGTGAGTTTCTCCTCACACCGTGCCCCGAAGACTAACCCTCCCTTCTCACTCTGTGAGGCCCCTTCCTTTAAAAGGGAGGGGAAAATCTGGCAGCTGCCGGATGGGGTGGGTTGGTCCCCTAACCCGTCATTGCGAGGCCCGGTTTATCGGTACGTCTTAATCCCGTGCGTGCGGCGCGCTGGCAGCCGGGGGATGCCGCTCTCTAATCAAAGGTCAATCAAGTAAACTTTTCAACTGGTTCTGATCGAATGGCTGAACTTTTCCTTGATTGCATATGTGCAAATGTTCTTCTGGCGGATCAGCATGTTCATGAAAGAGTTTCTTAGCCCTACCGTTAGTAATATGGTGTATGTTTCGGTGGCACACATCACCAGTGTTGCTAATTTCTTCCACTAATACTGGAGTTGGAACATTATTTGGATTGGGAACTGGTGGGCTTAGAATGGAAAAATCGAAGGTCCAGAATACACAAGGTTCAGTAAACGTGCGACCGTAATATTTAGCTATGTGCTGACAAATGCAATCCCCATCTTCGTCTGGGCATGCACATTTAGTATCGAATGCTGAGATGCCAGTTTTTCCATCAGGGGTGTCATCTCGGCACCCTGTGGAATGTTTGAAGGCCACGTTCGAAAACCGCTGTCGGCGGAAATCAAATTGCCGGGGATTGATGATTCGCGTGAGGTCCATTCTTCTTCGCCTAATAAATCATTAAGATACGAGTATGCAGCCTTGATGGAGACTTGTTCAATCTCACTGACTTCTTTGAAGCTAAATCCCTCTCCCTCTTCAATGTGCACGTCAACCGTTAAACTGGGTTGGATAACAATCTCTAGGCATCGAGCACCTTTATAGAAAGCTACTGCAACATCGCCATGAAGGCCGGGGAAAGCATTGGCGTCAAAGTCGAGTGATGCACCGTAAGTATACATGCTCTCAGCTATTAGTATCACTACGTCGGAGATAGGCATACCTTCGCCGTGACTCCAGCCGGGTTCAAGTAAAGCGAAATTACGAATTTTTCTGATTGTAGGAACTATAGCTGAATCTGATATCCCGAATGACCTTAGTATTCGAAAATCGGATGATTCATTCATTTCGCCTTGTCCTTAAAAATTTCGTCTACCTGATCAGTAGTAAGAAGGTCTTGATCCGTGTTAGTTTCAAATTCCGAAACCATCCTCTCTAGCTTCTTGTATAGTGTCTTGGCGAGGGTATATGATATGTGCATCAATACAACAGGAAGACCATCTAGTTGGAATAGAACATATGAGTCCGCATTACTTAGGCCAATAGAAAAGCCATTTGCGTATTGTTTTGGAATATTAGGGTCGCTGACCGCCTTGCGTACTACGCTTGTTGGATCTGCCTTGTCCTGTTCTTGTGTCATTTTTCCCTCTTCAGAAATTTTATCAGGTTGGCTCATTGTAATGGATGATCAAGAATATTCTTAACAATCATATATGGTTGTTCTCTACGGCGAGGAATTTAACCTGAACTGCATCCGCAAAGTTCCACAATTTGTTGATACCAAACTATTCTATTATTTTAATATACAGCATAATTGCCAGCGAATCAACCTCCAGGTCAGTCGAGACGCATGTTGATGTACGCCCAGGCTTCATGTTTACTCATCATTGTTAAATGTAAAACCATATTTTATCCCCTTCAACAGTTTTCGGTCGCCGCCGCCTGGAAAAAGCCCCCTCACCCGCGAGGTATCCCTATTTTCAATCCGGCTACTGACGGACCTGTCCGGCCGCTGACGGATCTATTCTCAATCCGTCAACCGACGGATCATTCGACATTCATCATTTAACATTCTTCAATTCTCCCTTTGCGCCCTTTGCGTCCCGTAGGCCCGTCCGAAGGCGGGCTTTGCGGTTTTCTTTTCTCTCTTCTCTTTTCGCTCCACGCCCCACGCTCTTCGCTCTCCTCCGCGCTCTCAGCAGTTTCCCTCTTCCCATGCATTTTCCACATGCTTCTTCATTCAACATTCAACATTCATCAATCATCATTCACCCTCGCGCACCTGGCGCACCACGCGAACGACAGCCCCTTTTTTTTTGTTTAACCTCCACCCGCAATGAAAACGCAAACATTGAAAGGAGCAATGACATGATTCCATTTTTCAAGCCCGGTACTCGGACCTATATCCTGTCGGTGGTGGCGCTGGTGAGTGCGCTGCTGCTGCAGGCCCACGCCCAGGGTGTGCTGGCGTTGGCGCCGATGGTGAAGCTGGCGCTGGCGTTCGTCCTGACGGTAG
>VRUF01000149.1 GCA_019456245.1 Planctomycetota bacterium
ATGTACCGAGGCTTTTGTGGGCAGTTTTATATCTATCCTTGCTCTTAACTTCGTCTTTGCGCTGATCGCAAAAGCGATTTACAATTCATTCTGGTCACTTCCATCGCTTCTCTAGTATGCCTGAAAGGACATCCGATATATGCCAAACGAAAACGGTGTCATTGAAGTAAAAAACCTGACCAAGGCTTTTGACGGGCGAGTTGTTTTGGAAAATATTTCGCTTACGGCCCAAAAGGGAAAGACTACGGTCATCATCGGCCCCAGCGGTTGCGGAAAAACCGTTCTCATGAAACACATGATCGTTCTGGAAAGGCCTACTTCGGGCGAAATCTTTTTTCGCGGGCAGCGAATCGACGAGCTTAGCGAACGTCAGTTGTCGCCGATACGTGCTCAATACGGATTTCTTTTTCAGGGCGGGGCACTTTTCGACAGCCTCACTGTCTATGAGAATATCATTTACCCTATCAAGGGGCACCAAAAGATCAAAGACTGGAAGGCTATCGACGAAATTGTAAAGGGTAAACTCGCGATGGTCGGGATGGATGGCTTTCAGAACCATTTTCCGGCGTCGCTGTCCGGCGGTCAAAAGAAAAGGGTAGCACTTGCGCGTGCGATCGCGATGGACCCTCGTATCATTCTCTATGACGAACCGACGACGGGGTTGGACCCGATCTATTCCGATGTCATCAATGAGTTGATCCTGAAACTACAGCGCGAACTTAAGGTTACCAGTGTCGTCGTTACTCACGACATGAAAAGCGCCTACAAGATCGCCGACCACATTATAGTGCTCTACGACGGCAAGATCATCGCCGAAGGTGACGCCGATCATATTCGCAACCACCCGCATGACGTTGTCCAGCAGTTTATTCATGGCAGGATAAGCGAAGCGGACCTGGGAGCATTGCGGTTGGGCGGAACAAAATACGAGACACAGTACGGCCCGGAAGATTTTAAATAGCGCATAAAAAAAGCCCCCATACCGACCGGCAGGGGGGCTTTGGTGTGTAAGGTTGTTTGCTACTTTGTGCCTGTTTTTCCGGATATCTTGTCACGCATGATTGTACCCATCAGCGCATCGGTCATACCATCTGTACCGGACCCGCCTACCATTACTTCAGGCGTTATCCGAATTTGATTTTCGGCGACAAGCTTCATGATCTCGATCAGCGCCGCGTTCTCCATGCCGATAGCCTCGACGATCAAACGGTAAGCATCTGCTTTGGCCTGGGCGACGATCTTGATTTGTGCTGCTTCTGCTTCTGCTTCGATAAGTATCTGCTTCTTTTCCTCTTCTGCGATCAAGACATCGTAAGCTGCCGTTGCCAGACGTATTTCTTCTTCGGCTTCCTGCTTTGTCTTTTTAAGAGCCTTTTCAATTTCGGCAGCCTGTTGCTGAACCTCAAATGTTGACTGCTGCTGCAATGCTATCTCACGGTCCGTCTGCGTTTTAAGCAATGCACCAAGGCTCGCTTCGTCGCCAACGGCATCGATGCCTATCTCCAGCACGGTGATGCCGTACTTGGCAAGTTCTTCCCTTAACATTGACGCACTTTGTTTCTCCTGAACAGATCGCAGCTTGATGTAGTCTAGAGCCTTTACTTTTTCGGCGTTGTTGATGAAAATAGAACGTAATCTTGGCGTGACGAGTTTGTCGAGAACCATCTCATCGCTTCCGATCTCCGAAACTACCTTCGGTGCATTTGCTCCCTCTATCCTGTAGATCAGCCTCACTTCCACGGGAAACGAAAACCCGTCCGCTGTTTTAACGATGATGGGCTTGAGAGGCTGCAACTCGCCTCGCTCTCCGAGTTCTACATCAGCGGTATAACTTACTTTCACCTGCCGAGTATCGATCATTGTAATATCGTAAGCATTTGTGTTGGCGTAATACTGATCCGCTGTCCAGGGCTTGTTCCAGATACCTCGCTGCCCTACTTCGACAAGCCGGTCTTCTGTTTCTATCTTTTCGCCTACATTACTTTTGATGACCGCTACCATACCGGTTTTGACGTCTACGATCGGTACCTGTTTGATGTCGAACAGTTCTGTATTGATCCTGTAATTACCCGGCGTTAAGACAGAAAGCTGCGGTCCCTTATATCCATTGCCTTCTGTGAGGAAATACTTCGCGTCCCCAGCCATTTTGTCGGGATCTTCCCATAGAGGGGCATAGATCGTACCGCGCGGAAGGCTGCGTCCGTCCTTTGCGGTTAGCAGTCCGACATGGCCGTCCTTTATCTCGGTCCACTTGATCTTTTTAACGTTATATAACCATTTCCATTTGATATGCCAACCTGGCGGAAGCACTTGTGCCTGGATGCCGTTTTCACCGTCTACAGCGAGAACACGACCGTCGGGCAGGTCGCCGCCTAAAAGTTTCCGTTCGACGATACCGACCTCGTCACCGCCTACTGAGACGATGGATGTCAGTACCAGCATAAAAGCGATGCCCAGTATGACAAACATGACCACCGATCCGATAGTCAATGATGTCAATTTTTTCACAGCTTTGTACTCGTAGTTTTCTGCCATGTCCATTCCTTTCAAATTATATGTGTGTGTTTACATGAGTATAGGCTCAGATTACGGGGGAATATTCAATTTGGCAACTGATTTTTCAGAATTTCTCATTTTTCCCCGCCCCGGGCGCATAAAAGGGGCGTTGATCGGTACAAATCAGATCCGACCAACGCCCCGGTTCAAAGTTGCGTCAATACGCTTGACGCAGAACCATTATTCACATTTAACGGTTAAATCTTCTGGTGATCAGACCGCCCAGTGCCAGCAGTACCAGTGTCATCGGTTCCGGTATCGGCTCGCCCGTATTTTCAGGGTATACTTTGTTCCTGCCGATTTTGTTCGGCGAAGCATGCACGAGAGGAATATCCATTCCGCCAAACTCACCGCAGTTGAAAATATCACCGTCTATCTTTACCTCGTAAACCACATCGAATACCCAATCGCTCTGAGCGGGATTTGCCACGTTGTATTCCGAATCGGCTTCGGGTGAATCTTCGGTAAGGATAAGGTCCAGTGTGTTAAAGTTGTACTCCAGCGATGTCGCAAAGGCCGTTACGAATCCCAGATTTTCAGGGTCGTCGCCTTGGCCTATGCCACCGATCTCCGAGAAGTAACTGCCTTCATTCTCAGAAAAATAATCGATCTCAAAGTGCAGTACTGATTCGCCATCATTATTGAACAATTCAAACTCGGCGCCGTCGCTGTTGATTAGATCCTCGAAGTTGTGATGCCTTCCGCTTGCCGCGTCATCGACCCATCCTATGGAGTTGTCTCCATAGCTGTTGTCCACCAGTGTAACGGGCAGTATCAAAGCGGCGTAGATGTCACGACTTTCCAGATCATGGTAAAGCCAGATTTGTCCCCGGTCATCGGCGTAACCTGCGCGCTCGACGTTAAGATCCAGATAAAAACCAGTCGTGTAACCTTCCGAAGGATCGAGTATCCCGTCAATAACTGGTGCCCCATAGACATACCCCGCACAAAGTGTAAACAAAATTATTGCCGTTCGAATCTTCTGCATAGTCCTATTCACATAATGATACCAGAATTTTTTCGGAAAGATGTTGTCTTGCCACCCAGATTCTGCGTTATAGTACTCTTAGCGGTTGGAAAGAACCCACATGAAAATTGTCTTTCCGTATAAAGCCCAGTATACCAAAATGGCGAAATCAATACAAATTTGCCGGGCCGATGTCGTCATTTAAAGCTCATTTTCCGCGTCGGTTCGAGAAAATACCTGCATTTATAGGACCGAGGGCGTATTTTTTTTTTGCCAATAAATTCTGCCAAATCGTTCTAAAAGCTGCTTTAAGGAGGATGCTACTGAAAAAAGTAATATCTTCTGATTGAAAAAGTGGTTTTGCCCGTTTACAATACTGCCGATATTACAGTAATCAAAGGAGATTTCGATGGTATCAAGAATCATAGAATTTGTTACGCGGGACATCTGGCGAATCCGTCTTAAGAACTATTCGCCGGCGCAGTCCTTCCTCATCAAGCAGCTTAGGATTATCATCCTTGCTATTCGCGGATATGCCGAAGACAAATGCAAGTTTCGAGCGTCTGCTCTTACGTTCTTTTCGATCCTCAGTATAGTTCCTGTTGTCGCGATGTTTTTCGGTATCGCCAAAGGATTCGGCATGCAGGAAAAAGTCCAGGCCCAGATAGAGGCAAGATTTGCCGGCCAGGAAAAGGTGGCAGAATATATTGTTGAGTTTGCTAACAAGCTGCTGGAAAGTACACAGGGCGGTATTGTTGCAGGTATCGGTATCGCGTTTCTCTTCTGGACGATCATCAAGGTTCTAGGTAATATCGAAAGCTCCTTCAACGATATCTGGGGAGTAAAAAAATCGCGCCATTTCGGACGCAAGTTCAGCGACTACCTTTCCATGATGCTTGTTTGTCCTGTCCTGCTTGTCATTTCCAGTTCGCTGACCGTTGCAATAAGCAGCCAGATAAACAAGACACTCGAAGCATATCCATTTTTTCAGGCAATAGGTCCCGTTGTCGCGGTCTTGTTATGGATACTGCCGTATTGCACGCTTTGGATTGTTTTCAGCTTTGTCTTTATTTTCATGCCCAATACGAAGGTACGTTTCAGTTCGGGCGTGCTCGCAGGTGTTGTCGCCGGTACCACGCTACAACTTGCCCAGTGGGGCTTCTTCAGTTTCATCATAGGCCTGACGAAATATAATGCAGTTTACGGAACTTTCGCGGCACTGCCGATGTTTTTCATTTGGTTTCAGATGAGCTGGCTTATCGTGCTGTTCGGCGCAGAGCTTGCGTTCGCTCACCAGAACGTCGACACCTACGAATTCGAGCAGGACTGTCTCAGCGTTAGTTATTCTTACAAGCGCCTTCTTACGCTACTTATCGTCCAGCAGATAGTAAAGAATTTCTGTCAGGCCAAAGAATCCCTAAACGCTTCGGATATATCGCATATGCTTGAAATACCTATCCGGCTTGTCCGTCAGATACTTTTCGAACTTGTCGAAGCCGATGTCGTCGCAGAGGTTAAAACCCAGGAAAAGGGCGATGTGCTGTATTACCACCCGGCTCGTGATGTCGAGGCGCTTTCTGTGAAATTTGTTATCGATGCCCTCGAAGAAAAGGGCAATACCGTCATACCAGTGATCAAGTCGCCTGAGCTTAAAACCCTTTCCGGATGTCTCGCCAGGATCGACGATTCGATACAGAAAAGTTCGGCAAACGTGCTTTTAAAGGACATTTAAGCTATTGCAAAATCATCCGGGGGCGGGTATAATTCTGTTTCAGAATCATACTATTAATTTTTATGGAATCATCCTATGATATACAATGAATACGGTAAAACGGGTTTAAATGTAAGCGCTGTCGGTTTTGGCGGTATGCGTTTTGACGAGAAGAAATCGCACAAGGAAAACGCCCAACTGCTGCAGCATGCTTATGACAGGGGGATTAACTATTTCGATACCGCGCCGTTATACTGTAGTGATACGAGCGAGGATATTTTTGGCGTCGCGATAAAGCAGATGGCCTCTTTTCGCGATAAGTTCTACGTCTCTACCAAGGGCATGCCTACCGAGTTCGATACCGCGAAAAAAGCTGTCGGTGCGGTGAAAAAATCGCTCAAACGACTCAAGACCGACTACCTGGACTTCTATCACGTATGGTGTATTCGCTCGATGGATCAATATCGCCTGGCGATGAAACCCGGCGGTCAGTACGAAGGCCTCATGAAATTGAAAGAGCAGGGCATTATCCGCAACATCGTAATATCCACACATCTGCGTGGCGATGATGTCGCAACCATCGTCGATGAAGGCCATTTCGAAGGCGTACTCCTCGGCGTAAACGTGCTCAACTTCATGTATCGCTGGAAGGGTGTTTGCGCCGCACACGATGCCCGCTGCGGTGTTGTCGCGATGAACCCGTTGTCCGGCGGGATGATACCAAAGTTTGAAAGCGAGCTTGGCTTTATCGCATCCGAAGGCGAAACACCAACCGAAGCTGCGATCCGTTTTTGCGTTGCAAGTCCGGAGATAACAATTGCGCTTATCGGTTTTACGACAGCCGAACACATCGACACAGCCTGCAAAATCGCCGACAATTGCCAACCCTTTACAAGCGATGACCTCGACCGAATAAAAGCCAACGTTACTGAAAACATGGATCGTATCTGTACCGGATGCGGTTATTGCATGAGTACCTGTCCGCAAAATATCCCCATCGCAAACTACATGCAGTTCTATAACAACAAAGCGATGTTCCACAAGACCGATGAGGAGATGATAAAAGATCTGGATTTCGAGCATCAATGGGGTCTGCTCGTCGGCAGAGACGCCGACGCAGCCGACTGTACCCAATGCGCACAATGCGAAAAGGCCTGCACACAGCACATAGACATAATAAAACGCCTCGCCCAACTCGCCCAATGGGAAACCAAACTTGAAGCAAAGTAGGGCCAGCCGCGGGCACGCGGTCTTGCTATAGCAATATATGTCAAGAAAAAAGGGTCTTGACAATGGTTAGCATGGGATGATTTAAAAGGGTAATATATTATGTATCAAAAAAGAAATAAATTTTCAGATTCGGTCTTATTATTTGTGTTGTTTGGGATAACGGTTGTATCTACAGCTTTTTTATTAGCGGGTTATACAACATTTAGTGAAACTTTTAAGGCAACCTTAACTTCGATATTTTTAAGTGTAGCGATAGTTGTATTTATACAATATAAAGCAAAAAATATAACTAAGCATCTCAAGTTTTTTTATTGCTTGGTTGCTTTAAATATAATCCTGGTTATTTATTCCCTATTCTTTCTTTTGGCCTATTGAAAAAACTATGAAAGCCAGATGTTCGGGGGTAACTAAAGAAACCCGGTTCAATACTGTTCGGAACCCATTTTGTACCTTTTTTGATATTTTAAATATTTTCAGAAAATCCGCATTTTAGACTTGCG
>VRUF01000150.1 GCA_019456245.1 Planctomycetota bacterium
TGAAGTTATATCGCGCAGCGGTCCCAGTGAAAAGCAGGCTAAGAACAGTCATGCCAGCTCGACGCCTATTGCCGCCGATGGAAAGATATATGCTCATTTCGGTCATATGGGAACGGCGTGTATAGATGTTAGCGGTGAGGTGATTTGGCGGCAAATGAGTTTGGTCTATCCGCCGGAACATGGTAATGGCAGTTCTCCGATACTTGTCGACGATAAGCTTATCTTCACCGGCGATGGTTTTGTGGATCCGTTTTTGGCGGCTTTGGATAAGCGAACCGGCGATGTTGTATGGAAGGTAAATCGAACTGAGACTAAAGCTAAGAATAAGTATTCGTTCTGTACGCCTTTATTGATCGAAGAGGGCGGCCGGAAGATCGTGGTTAGTCCCTATAGCGGAGCCGTTGCCGCTTATGATCCTGCCGACGGAAAAGAAATATGGCGTGTTCTTTACGGTCAGGGATATTCGGTAACGCCGCGGCCCGTTTATGCCGATGGAATGGTTTTTATCTGTAGCGGGTTTAGCAAGGCTTATGTTTATGCGATACGTCTTGGCGGTCATGGCGATGTTACGGATACTCATGTCGCCTGGAAGAGTGCGAGTAGTGTGCCGCGTACGCCTTCGGTGCTGCTGGTTGGCAAAAAAATATATTATGTTTCCGACAAAGGGATAGTAAGTTGTATTGCCGCTGCCAGCGGTAAGGAGTATTGGCAGGGAAAAATCAAGGCGCCGTTTTCTGCCTCCCCTGTCCTTGCCGGCGGGAAGATTTATCTTACCAGTGAAAAAGGCAAGACGTTCGTTATCAAGGCGGGGGAGGAATTTGAGATAATTGCTGAAAACGATCTGGGTGAGCGAACGTTTGCTTCGCCCGCGGTATCGGGGAAAAGTTTATTTATAAGAACCAAGTCCACTCTCTACTGCATCAAGGAGCGTTAAGAAAAACTCAAGGAATTATTCTTCTGCCGGTATTGCGACGAAGAATTTTGTTCCTTTTTCCGGTTCTGATTCAACCCTTATAGTTCCTTTGTGGCGATTCAGTATTCTTCTTACTATTGTCAGTCCCAGCCCGTCTCCTTCGGCCAAGGCTCGCGGGTTCAGGCGGTGGTATATTTCGAATATCTTGTCCTGATATGCCGGTTTAATGCCCATGCCGTTGTCTTCGACGCAGTAAACGCTTTCGTTGTTTTTTGTTTTTCCTGTAATTTTGATGCGGCCTTTTCTGTCAGGGCTTAGATACTTCAGCGCGTTATCGATGAGATTCGTAAAGACCTGGGTTATCTGATGTTTGTCACCTGTGCAATCGGGCAGGTTGTCCAAAACGATTTCCGCGTCAAGGTTCTGGGTTTTGTATTTGACGTTATTAATGATCTCGCCGGCGACATCGTTCATATTGATCTTTTGGGTTTTGATCTCAACTGTTCCGATTCGCGAGACCTGCAAGAGGCCTTCGATAAGTCTTCTCATTCTTTGTGCGCTTGTACCGATATATTCGAGGTCGGTCGCAATATCTTCGTTTAGCAGGGAAGTTATTTCTTTTTTGGTATCGCCATCCGCGTCGCACTTATTAAGTAGTTCTTTCATTTCCTCGCAATGCTCGTTAAGCAATTCGCTGAAACCGTTGATATTTACGAGAGGTGTTTTCAGGTCATGCGACGAAATATAGACTATGCTTTGCAGTTCTTCGTTTTTTAAGCCTAGTTCTTGCTGGCTTGCAATGAGTTGCTGATTTAGGGCGTTTGTCTGCCGATTGCTTGCACGCAACTGTTGCTCATTTGCGGACAATTGCTGGTTCGACGCTCTTAGCTGCTGCTGGCTGGCTATGAGCTGCTGGTTTTGGGCTTCAACGGTTACGAAGAGTTTTTCCCGTTGCTGCTCTGCTTGCTTGCGTTCGGTAACATCATCATGAACAGCTACGATTTCGCCGGAAGGCAGCTTGTAAACATAATTGTCAAACCATGCGGAATATCTGTCGTCTTTATACATCGCAACAGGGTGATGCTGCGGCTCGCCGGTTTTATAAACTTTTCTAAAAACATCAAGGAGCCCGAACTCCTCAATTCCAGGAAACATCTCAGTTATCTTTTTGCCAACAACATCTTCCTTTTTAGTCCTGTCAATCCTTTCGCCTGCGCTGTTTAAATCCTTAAAGATAAAGTCCATGCCATTTTCTACCGCTTCGTAGACAGCCACCCCACTGCTCATATTGTCAACTAGTTCTCTGTATCGAGTTTCACTTTCAGCCTGTTTTGCCTCAGCTTTTTTGCGTTTGGTGATATTTGCGACCAGAAGTGCGATGATGGCCAGTAGAACAACAAACGCGGCCGCAATGCTCCATATTTGGATGCGATAGGTTTGATAGAGTGAGAAAGATCGCTTTATCACGATGCTGTCTTTGGGAAGATCAGCTTGGTCGATATTCCAGCACTGCAACTGAGCTTCATCGAACATGTAGGGATTTTGACTCTCGATAAGAATCGGAATGTTCGAGGCTTTTTCGCCATGAAGAATACGAACGATCCTTTCCGCTGCCAGCCGCCCGTGTGTTTCGCTGTTGAGCAGCTTTCCGCCGACGATACCATGGCCCAGGTACATGTCGGTGATACCGTAAACAGGTACGCTTGACAGGTTCGAAATAAGTGGTCCCATTTCGTCGATTGAGGCATAGTCGTTGTTCTTGTCCCGCATCCAGACGGTCAGGAGTACGATGCTGTCTTTAGGCAGTTGCTTCAGTTGCTCAAGCAACTCTGCCGTGGAATAGTCCTGTCCCTTGAGGTATTCGAATTCCAGTTTTTCGTATTGGCTGGCAACGCCCGTAACATCGGCGAGTTGGCCGATGCCTGTCGGAGTGCTGTCGACGACAACGTAAACCTTGCGGGTTGCCGGGTGCAATTTCAAAGCCAGATCGATGGTGGCTTTGATGTCGAGAACTTCGACCAATCCGGTGAATTGCTCCTCGCCCGCAAAAGAAAAACCGGCATAGTCGTTGATGCCGCAAAAGGCAACCGGCGCGTTCTGGAAAACGTCCTGATGGTGATCCATAACGAAACGGAGAGCATTGTCGTCGGTCGTGATGATCGCGTCCAGTTTGATATTGTCGTATTTGTGGTGGTAGGTGTGTGTGAGGTGCTCCAGATATTCTTTCGTGTAGACCCTCTTGGTGTCCATGTACTCAACGTAGAGTTCCAGGTTCTCAACATCGGCGACGAGCACCTCCCTGGCACCGGTGACCTGGTTGTCGGTCCACTTAAATTCCTTGTGGTATGAGTTGAGGATAAGAACATGGCCTCTGCTGTCCTGGCTTGCGGTTGGCTGCGCCGGCGCCGAACATATGAGCATCGCCGCAGCGACGATCAGAAGGAATATCTTGGTATTAATTTTCATTTTTTGTTTCCTTTACCTTTCGAGGCTGCGATTTCGCCGCTGCCGATGGATTTCCCCGGGTATCCCAAGGTTAAGGCGAAATGCCTGCGGAAACATGCTTTAGTCATGTCATAAACCTCTTTCATAGTCGTCATTATCCGGCTTTACGCCGCTTCCTGTCAAGTAAAAATTATGGATGATACCGTTTAATGACCAGTTCTTTGCGGCATGATTGCCTAAGGGGCATTTCGAGGATTTTGGTAGGATTTTTGTTTGTTTTTTACTCGATGTGTATTACGCCTTGCTTTTTGTCTGCGTCGAGCGAGGATTTCTTTAGTATGTCGAATAGTTTTCTTGGACGCGGTATCTTGTAGAAATCGAACTCGGGATCCGTCTGGTCCTTTGTGAAGATCGTTACCGTTCCTATTCCGAAGACGCAATCGAGTATCGACCGGTGCATCTGAAGGTCTATGACGCGGAACATATCTATGTTGTCGACCCTTCTTGAGAATATTCCTCGCGACCATTCGATGCGGTCCGGCGTTATTTCATAGCAGACCGTTTTCAGTACCGCGATGCGGTAGATGGTTACGAAAAATGCCAGGATTACAAGTACAGCCGCTGCGATGGATCGGTAGTGCTCAAAGGCGAGGTACTGTGCGTCTGATATTTCTTCGGAATTTGCGAATAATGGCAGGATGTGATCTTCGAGGGGGAAGCTGTTTAGTGCAAAGGCCAGGGCGAGGACCAGGGCCGCTTTTATGACGGTGCCTATGGCGGCGAAGATGGATGGTCTTTCGCGGAAGATAATGTCCGAGTCCTCTTCGTCTTCATATTCATAATCGTCGTCATCATCGTCGCGTGGGTTTGCGATAGCCGGGTGGTTTACGCCTACGAGAAATTCCGAGCAGAAACGGCATTTTACCGCGACCGCTTTTATCGTTTCGCCGCAGAAGGGACATAATTTGGTTTTAACTGTTTTTGTGGGCGGCATTGGGGTTTTCGCTTAAAAATCGTTATTACGCTAAATCAATTATCGGAAAATAGGCAAGTTTGGCATTAGAAAAGGGTTTAGAATGCGGATTTTGGGTGTTTTTGGAGGATTGGAGGTTTTTTTGTAAACGTTTCGGTTAAGTTTATGTCTATACTTGTGTTTGCTATATATGCTTCCGGCGTGGCCGGTTTGGTTTTTTGGGAAATTATTTTATTGTCTTCGGATGTTTTTCGTAAATTAGTTGATGAACATGGGCGGCTTGTGCTTAATACGGCGTTTGGCGTATTGGGTGACCATGCCGGTGCGGAAGATGTACATCAAGAGGTTTTTATGGCGATCTGGCGAAATTGGCATACATACAACGGGGATACGAAGTGGCGCGGTTACTTGTATCGGGCCACGATTCGCAAAGCGATCGATCATGCAAAACGAATACGGAGAGACAAAGGTGCGGTAAAAGATCTACAGCTCGGTGTGGATAATAGAAAACCGGACGGGGAGATGATCGCTTCTCAGATGCAGGATAAATTAAGAATGTGTATTGGGAATCTGCCGAAAAGACAGGCCGAGGTATTTGTGATGGCGCGGATCGATGGACTTGCTTACGATAAGATCGGTAAGGTGCTTGACTGTTCGGCCAAGACTGTAAGGGTGCATATGCACAGGGCGCTTAAAAAACTAGCGAAAGAATTTACAGGTGCGTTATGAAAAAACATGATGAAATTTTGGAATTGCTTGCCGGGTTTGTTCTTGGCGAATTGCCCCAGGAACAAGCAGGTGATGTACGCAAGCATTTGGCTGGGTGTGATAAGTGCACAGTTGAGGTTAAACGACTCAGAGCGGTGCTTGATTGTGCAGAACAGATGAAGAATAAAACAGTTGATGAAACTGTGTTTATATCGGCGAGGGAAAAGCTTATCGCCCGTGTCGAAAGCGGCAAAGGTGAGACTTTAACAAACAGTAAGGTAAGAAGGAGATGGATCATGCAGAGCAAAGTAGCGAAGTGGGCAGTAGCAGCGGTTATTATTGTTGGTGTGTTTGTAGGTTTTACTATGTTTGGAGGTACCAGCAGCGTCGCCTGGGCACAGGTCGCAGAGCGTGTCGAGCAGGTTAAAACATCCGCATATCACGTCTACATAGAGGTGCGAAACATACCGGGGATGGATACCGAGAAAGCTACGACCATGGAGCAGAATATAATAGAATCCACGGAGTATGGTATGCGGATGGATATGCGGATGGGAGGCGAGAGCAGCTCGACAATAATATACGTTTTGCCCGCCGATAAAATAGTGCTGTCTATTATGCCGGATCAGAAAAAGTTTGTAGAGATGAAACTGACCGATGAATTGCTTGATCAAATGCGGAAAGATACCTATGACCCTAAGATGATGATCGCAGGGTTCGTCGGCGATAAATATATAGAACTGGGTAGAAAAGTAATAGACGGGATAGAAGTTGAAGGGATAGAGTCTACAGATCCAAAAATCGGGTTGGGGATGTTTGATGATGTAGTCGGCAGAGCGTGGGCAAGCGTGGAAACCAGCTTGCCGGTGCTCATAGAAATGGAGTATGCTCAAGCTGATGGCATGACCTTCAAGCTTATAATGGACGGTTTCCAGTGGGACATTGCCCTTGACGCTAGTGAGTTTACGCCTGTTATTCCTGATGATTACGAAAAGCTTGCAGACATGAAAATGCCGGAGATGCCGGAGATGAATGAGAAAGGGGCAGTCAAAGGGCTTGAAGTGTTGGGCACGATTATGGACGGTAAATATCCGCCGAAGATGAATATGATGGATATTTTAAAGACACTTAATGACAGAAGTATGAAAGAAATAGAAGCACTTGTAAATACTGAGACGGAAACTACAAAAGAAGTGGAAACATCCAAGACAACAGATGAATACATGGATACCATGGTGGAAGACCATACAGCGGTGATGGGGCTTTGCATGTTTTATATGCAGCTTATACAGGAAGATAAGGATCCGGCATATTACGGCGACCGGGTTACTCCTGCCGATACCGATGCTGTTTTGATGCGTTGGTTGAATGATGAAGAGGGGTATCGCGTTATCTTCGGCGATCTTAGTATCGGCGACTTCAGCCCGGAGGAACTCGGTGAAATGGAGGCAAAACTGCCGCCCTTGCCCGTGGAATAGTCCCAAAAACAGATTTTCATCGAAGGCCGGGCCATTAAGTCCGGCCTTTTTTTGTTGTTTTGCTATTTCAACCCCCCTCTGGTATAATACCTTGCTGTATTTAATAAAATGGCCTCGGCCGTAGGCCGAATCCTCCATTAATCATTAGACATTAAACATTATACATTTATTAATTTCGGAGAAATTAATTTGGCTTTGCCTGTTGTTGCTATTGTTGGTCGCCCCAATGTGGGCAAGAGTAGTCTGCTTAATTGCATAAGCGGCAAGATGGTTAGTATTGTCGAGCCGACCGCCGGCGTTACGCGCGATCGTGTCAGCGTTATCGTCGAACATGACGAGCGGTTTTTTGAGCTTATCGATACCGGCGGTTACGGCATCGTCGATCATGAGGACTTGACCGAGCATGTCGAAACGCAGATCCATCAGGC
>VRUF01000151.1 GCA_019456245.1 Planctomycetota bacterium
GCTGAAGGTTCCCGGTGCCTCCATTGCAAGTTTTTTCAGTAATGGCTGGTTTGCATCGCTGTAGTCAAGCAGTGTCATACTGGTAGCGATACGAAATATTTTTTCGATGAGAGGCAAAAATCCCTGGATGATAAGGCCTATCAAGAGAGTGGTCGCAGCGGGCAATCCGGAAGTTATAAAAATATCCTCTGGGGTTAATCCTTCGAGAATCCCGATGGCTCCAGCAACGACAAATACGGAAGCTGCCGCCAAGACTGCAACCTCGATAAGCTTCATACGTGTGCGAATTTCTTTTAGACAGAAACAACAGGTGATAGATCCGGCAATCATCGTCAGGAACATTTTTATGGAAGCAATATCTTCTGCCGCGGCAAAACAGGCGAGCAGACAATAAAACAGAGTCATGCCGATAGCGAATCTCTGGTCATAGGCAATCGTAAGTATGAGGGCACTTGTGACGGCCCATCCCGTTGAGAGATATATCCATTCCGGGTATAACGAACCTACCTTGGACAGTGTCAGGAGGACAAGAAAAAGTCCTGCCAGTGCCATCGCCTTGCTGGGTTTCGAAACGACGAGAGGTTTGTAATGGAAAAGGTAAGTGGCCATGCCGAAAGAGATGAGCAGAACAATGCCCGAAAGTGCTATGATCTCCGGATAAGCTTTGAATAGCGGAGTTTCCGGTTGCCAGAAATGATCATCGACATTGTAAGTATTTACGCTTAGAATGACCGTCGCGCCGACGACAAAGATCGTCAATATACCTATGGCGGCAGGAAGTTCGCCGTTTATAAATTTGCTGAATCTTGCAAATTTCTCAGCCGACTTCGTTTTGCGTACATGCTGCCTGCGTGCACTGACTTTTTTCTTCATGAAAGCCATAAATTATGTACCTGTAATCAGTATCTTTTCTTGTCGTATGCGAGAACGATGTTCTGTACGAGCTTGTGTCTTATTATATCGTCATTTTGGAGCTCGATGCAACCAATTCCTTTGATTCCTTTCAATATTTCTATCGCATCGATCATGCCGCACGTCTGTCCCCTTTCGAGGTCTACCTGCGTGACATCGCCGGTAATAATCATTTTTGAGCCTCTTCCGAGCCTTGTCAGGAACATGAGCATTTGTGTTGATGAGGTATTTTGAGCTTCGTCGCAAATGACAACGGCTTCGTTCAGGGTTCTTCCCCGCATAAAAGCGAGGGGTATAATTTCGATGATGTCCATTTCGAGGAATTTTCTCATTTGCGAAAACTCCATCATGTCCTCAAGACTGTCGAACAAGGGGCGTAAGTACGGATTTACTTTTGCCTGCAGATCGCCGGGAAGGAAGCCGAGTTTTTCTCCTGCTTCTACAGCGGGTCTTGCGAGCACTATTTTTCTGATCTGATTTTTTTTGAGCATCGAAACAGCGACGGCGACGGCGAGGAATGTTTTGCCGGTTCCGGCAGGTCCGGTGCAGAATGTCAGGTCGTTCTTTCGCATTGTCTTTATATAACGGGCTTGGCCCTTTGTGAAAGGCTCGACGATCTTTTTGTGCGAATAAACGACTAGCGGGTCGTCCGGTTTAGGGGCGATGCAGTGAGCGGCCTGTTGCAGCAATTCATCGACGTCGGATTCGTCAAGGCTTCCTCTTTCCTCAAGGCGCCGCTGGAATCGATCTATCACGTCAGCGGCAGCTTTGATATCCTGCTGGTCGCCGGTGATGATGACCTGTCCGTTTCGGGCAGAAATCTTTACACCCATTATTTTTCGGAGTTTTTTCAGATGGCAATCAGCGGTTCCGAAAAGCTGCAGCCTTTTAGCATCCGAATCTGCTCTAAGTTCTATTTTAATTTCCACTTTTATTATTCCGACTTAGTATGCCGCGAGCATGAAAAACGCATATGCTATCGGTGCAGTTGCCAGCGGCGAATCAATAACATCCAATACACCCCCGAAACCGGGGAGTGTTTTTGATGAATCCTTAATCTCAACATCACGCTTTATCATCGATTCTGCGAGGTCACCTAATTGTCCAAGAAAGGCGAACAATATACCGAAAAGTATCGCCGGCCCTGTGTTCATAATGTTATAAACATTTGAGAAAATGACAGAGACGACGGCGGCAAAAAGAACCGCACCTGCCATTCCCTCCCATGTCTTGCCGGGGCTTATCCGGGGTGAAAACTTATGTTTTCCGAACAATTTTCCCAGCGTATACGCTCCTATATCGGACGATTTTACGACGAAAATAAACATAAAGAGGGGCCAGAGGCCAAAATCTACCCTGATTCCAAGTACAAAACTGCTAAGAAAACCGAGGTAAAAGACTGAAAAAAAGGTTACCGAGCAGTTAATTACGGTCCCCTGGGTGCCGAATTTACGCGCCTGGTAGAAAAAAGCGGCCAGAAGAGTAAAGGCAGCGGTAAAGGCAATGTAATATGTTTGAAAATCCGGATGGTTCGGGAAGAACTGCTTTACGTACCAGCTTGTCGCGAGCAAAACCGAGGCGACAATCGCCAGCGGGGTAAAAAGGCTGGCGTTCTTTGTACGGACAAGAGATGCCATTTCCAGTTGGGCGGGTATTGCCAGCAGTGCTATCAGGATGCAGAGCAATGTTGCCTGTATGGGTTTGTTTTCATTGGCAGAGTTTATCGAACCATCCAAGTATGCACCTGTCAGGAGAATACCAACAAATGCAATCGCCATCAATGTTCCGAAAATAAGTCTCTGTTTGAGCATAGTTGTTTGCCGCCAATATATTCAGGTATATACACTACGGAAGGACATCGCCCATTCGACGTGATCTTGCAGCAAAGGTCTGCAACGATGCATCAAGATCGGCCTCTTCAAAGTCGGGCCAGTATTTATCGGTCACGTAAAATTCGGCGTATGAAATCTGCCACAACAGAAAATTGCTTATTCTAAGTTCGCCGGAGGTTCTGATGAGCAGGTCTACGTCAGGCCAACCGGCAGTGTATAGATTGTCACTTATGCATTGCCGGTCAATTTGATCTATATCGAGTTGGCCGCTCTTAACTTTTTGGGCGATAGCTTTTGCCGCATCGACAATTTCGGTTCTGGAACCATAATTCAGCGCCAGGCCCAGTGTCATTCCGTCATTGGCAGAGGTAATCTCAATTGTGCCCTCCAGAACCTCTATGACCTTTTGCGGAAGTCCTTCTTTTCTGCCGAGATGTGCGAGACGAACATTGTGCTTCATGAGAGTATCACGAATTCCTTCGAGGTACATAGCATAAAGATCCATGAGGAAATCAATCTCTTCCTTCGGTCTTGACCAGTTCTGCATACTGAAAGAATAAAGGGTTAGATATTCTATTCCCAGATCGACGCAGTAGATGGCTATTTTCTCTACGATGGAAGCGCCCTTGCTGTGGCCGTAGTATCGTTCCTTGCCCCTTTCCTGTGCCCACCTGCCGTTTCCATCCATAACAATGGCGATATTTCGCGGCACATGGTTGGGATCCATTCCCAGACGGGCGGCGGTTTGCTGTCTTTTTTCTTCGAAAGTTATTTGTGCCATATCAGTCTCTGAAAATGACCTGACTACGTTTTGGACCTACGCCAAGGATGGTAACCGGGACCTTTACGATATCTTCGATGCGAGCGATGTAATTTTTTGCATTCCGGGGAAGTTCCTGGTACGTTTTTATTTGCGAAAGATCCTCATCCCAGCCGTCAAGTGTTTCGTATTGACATTGTACGGCAGAAAGTTCGGCGGCATCTGAGGGGAAGAACGTCGTTTCGCGCCCGTTTAAGGTGTAGGACTTGCAGACTTTCAGTTCGCCCATACCGGCAACTGTATCCAGATGCATCATTGCGATTTCGTTTATCGCACCGATAGCAGCTGTATATTTGACCGCGATGGCGTCGAACCATCCGCACCTTCGCGGACGTCCCGTTGTAGTACCGTACTCGTGACCCTTTTCGCGTATCATGTTGCCAATCTCGTTATCCTGTTCCGACGGGAACGGGCCGGCGCCGACGCGGGTACTGTAGGCCTTTACTACTCCGATGAATCTGTCGACCATCTGTGCGGGTACGCCGCAGCCGGGGCCGAGACCGAGTGCGCTTGCGTTGGAACTTGTTACGAACGGGAAAGTCCCGTGGTCAAGATCCAGAAGTGCGCCCTGGGCACCTTCGAAGAGTATGTTCTTGTTGTCGGCTATGGATTCGTGGAGAAATTTTGTGGTGTTGCAGACAAATTTAACGAGCCTTTCGCGATAGGTATGGCATTTTGCGATGATCTCGTCTGCGTCGATGGGGTCGGCGCTGTAGAGAGCATTGAAAAATTTGTTTTTATAATCGACAATCTTTCTGATCTTGGCTCCGAGTGTTTCCATGTCACGGAAGTCGGCCATACGTATCGCGTAACTTCGGCCTACCTTGTCAGCATAGCAGGGTCCGATGCCGCGTATCGTGGTGCCGATCTTGTTCTTTCCGAGCGAGTTTTCACGGAGCTGGTCTTCGGCTTTGTGGTAGTCGAGAACGACGTGGGCGTTTTCGCTGATGAAGAGGCGACCTTCAAGAGATATACCCCTGGCGTTTAGGCCGTCCAGCTCTTCTATGAAAATGCCGGGGTCGAGGACGACTCCGTTTCCGACGACGCAAGTGGTCTCCTTGCGGACGGCACCGCTGGGCATGAGATGGAGAGCAAATTTTTGATCGCCGATTATGACGGTATGTCCTGCGTTTGCACCGCCTCCGTAACGAACAACGATATCACTTTTCTCGGCAAGTATGTCGACTACTTTGCCCTTGCCTTCATCGCCCCACTGCAATCCTACAACACATGCATTCATTACTGTTAAAACCTTTCCTGTTTTTTGATCGAATATTTTTCTTTATCCGGGAATTTATATTTTCATGTAATTTGTTTTACTATTTCATCGAGCACCGCGGGGAGATTGTCATACGTTCTGTCGCTGAGTTTCAAAGTTTGATCATTCCCCTGCGCATCTTTATAGGTAAGCACAAAATACCCCTTGGAATCAAAGTTAGTCTTATTGATCTGCTCGATTTTATCGTATGGTATTTCAAGTTTTTCAGTGATAATATTATTTTCATCGGCAATAAGCTTTCTGTTTTTTACCATACTTAACCTTATACCGAAAAGAATGGCCATAACAATCAAAGCTGGCGATATATTACGGTTGAAAGCCATAGTGGAATCAGGTATCCCATTGTTGTCGATTACGTGTTCTTTGTAGAAATCTTGACGCTTAGACCACTCATATTTGCTTAGATACCCATCATAAGCAAATATTGCCGCTACAACAATGCAAAAGGTTATGTATATTTTAAAGTTGTTCTTTTTGAATTTGCTAAATGGTGCTTCAATTGCCATGGCTGGCCTCCATTTCAAAATTTGCAGTTTCTTCTATCTTCTCTGTGCTATTGCGCCGGATAATGGTTTTACGAAATTCGGTATTATTTTTTCACTCATCAACTCTTCGCCAATCGACGAAAGCTGGCGCAGAGCAGCCAAAGCATCGAACTGTTCGTCCGGGCGAGGGTATCTTCTCACCGTGAAATACAGGCTGATCGGTTCGCTTGTTTCGCATCTTCCTGTGTTATGACTTTCCGAACTTGTGCGGGATTCGACAGCGACCCGCCCCTGGAGCTTGTTGTCGGCGCTTAGTGCGACTGTGAAGATGGGAGAAAAACCTGTGGCACGGGCGTCGGCTTTGTCAAGCAATGTTCCGAATGAAGAACCTGCGAGCAATGCGTCGGCGATGACTTCGTCGTGGTTGCCGCTGTACGAAAAATCCATCGCGAAAGTAAGGTCGAGCGAATTTATGTCGAGCGGGCTTATTCCCAACATGTATGGTGCGAGTTCGAGGTTGAGGATGTGGAGGTCGTATGAATCTTCAAAGCTTGCCGGGTTTGCGTATCCCGACCACAATCGATCCATCTCGACGGTGACATGCCGCCAGTTGCCCTTTGCGCGGTCTTCCTCAAGGCAAAAATCTCCGCTTTCCTTGCGGTAGAAATTTCCCATCGAAGGATACTGTTTTCTGATTCGCTCAAAAAAAGTCAGGATCGTATCACGATTGGCTGGCAGATCAAGCTCGGTGTTTATATGCATATCGTGATAAAAGTCATCACAAAGCGAACTAAAGCTTTCAATCATATCATTTCCAGTGTACTGAGGTCTAAATTTACAACACAACGTAGTATTTTCGCATAAACTGCGCGCATTTACAACAAATAAAGTTAGAAAAACAGGCAGAAGTGGGAGGTTTCGGCCCCTGCCCAAGGCTTTTTTTACTATTTCAGGTCTGGGTCCGGCTGCCTAAGCTCCGTTATTAGTGCCGCTATCGTCGATATTACGGCAAAGGGGAACATTCGCCATGCGAAGCAGGATACTATATTGCCAACGGAAAGCTCAATATTTTGGCTTTGGGCCGTAAATATCGTGATTATTGCGTAAAAAAGCCCCGTAAGTGCCCCAGCAGCGGTGGCGGAAATAATGCGTTTCAATCTCACCATGCCGCCTGCATAACGTGTCGTTACAGCGCCGACCAGGTATGGGAGTATTATAACGAGATACCAGATTCTTTTTAAACCGGGTACGGGAAGCAGGCCTGTATCATCGAAATACATTCTCTCAACAAAGCCGAAGACTACAGCAGGAATTAGAGCGCAAAAGGGAATATGCCAGAGGCGTGTTTTCAGCGAAGATCGAAGTTCTGAGATTTTCATCATTCGCCTTTTGACCGTCAGGGGCCAGTTGTAGAAAAGGCAGAATATCCAGTGCTCAAGCAATGCCCCACGTTCACCGAAAACCGGAACGATGTGGACGGCACTTGTTGCCCAGTGTGCAGCCATAAAACGTGCCAGTGCAGGGTAGCGATAATTCATCTGTATCGGAAACGCGAGGTAGCCGATGTATTTACAATAGCTTAGAAAGATAGCGATG
>VRUF01000013.1:0-401 GCA_019456245.1 Planctomycetota bacterium
ATTCATTCAATTGTTCCACAGTAGGCATCCAATCCCCTACGCCATAAGCTGACCCAATTGGAATTACAGGCTTGTTGGATATGTTTTGCAGCTCCCCGATACTTCTGATCAATTGTTCAGCCGGATTTGTAGCCTCCTGCCAATACACCTGCGGATTATGGAAATCGAAATTCTCCATAAACTCTTTGAATGGCAACCGTGGATGAAGTGTAGGCCAGCGATAAGAAGTCAAGCCCATAGGAGTATCGGGCAACCTTTCCCTCATACCAGCCGAGAACGCCCTGGCTTGGGAAAATTTTCCTTTGTACTGCCCCTCGGCATTTACTATGTAGCCAGCTACGCCCAATTCCTTCACCCTCCGTACAGCTATGCGAATTTCCAGGGAGACTACATTACCATAA
>VRUF01000013.1:411-26805 GCA_019456245.1 Planctomycetota bacterium
AGCCCCATACCTCTATTCCAACCGCTTGAAGGGCCGCTATGAATGGTTTGATCATGTCGTCCTTCGGGCCGGTAGGTGTCCAGATAACATTGTAAGGAAGAACGCCATTCGCGATTTTTACGCATACCCAATCCAGATATAGGTATTTTGCTTGCTCAGCAATTTTTTCAAACGACCCATACTCGTCAAGCAATCGTTGGATTTGCCAAACGTACATCCCCTTTCCCTTCGGTAGCTTTGTCCTTAATATCATCGCCAACGAAAACCAAAAACGGTCGGTGTGCAAGTTTCATCAGAGCCACTATTTTGTGTTGCATACCATTCTATATAGTCCCCTGCGTTTAGATACATTGTCGTCAGTAAATGCGTCCATGCGGGAGTTGACCCTCCTGTCATACCCTGTATTGCATCATAAGCTGTCCCATTTATACGGGTGAAGGCAGTATAAAGTGTTTGATCCGGCATAAAGCTAAAACGAATACTAGCCCCAATAATATAGTATCCTCTCACTCCGCGTGGGATTGTTATTCTTGTGGGCGCACTCAAGTCAAAGAAACCGAATTTATCGAAATTGTCGGCAGTGTCAAAATTTGGACTATCAAATGATAATAATTGCTCTGCACCTGCACCAGCAACAGTCGTTGCGCTAGACGCCAATACTCTCCAGCCATCATGAGGAAGTACATCAAATCTTCCCCCCTTTGCGTCGATGCGATCAAATTGAGCCACATGTCCACCCACCTGATCAGCTACACGCTGCATATTATTCAAAGTCATCTGCAATGCTCTACGATCATTGTCACTCAGTTGCGGAAGCGCATCCGCAAGAATATCGCCTATTCGATCAGCCATAATTTCATCTCCATTTCCTAATAATTTTAACCCGGCGCCCAAGACCGGCGCTCCTAGCATAATCTTCAAAATTTCACGTCTAGTTAGTTTCATCGCTTACTCATTATACAGGGTTTCTTTGGCTTCGCAATACCATTCCTGCTTACGCGGCCGCGTGGGATTCCCATCCTCAGTTACCGTAACCACCATAACATACAATGTGTCAGCCAAAAGATTCTGCACAGTTGGGGTAGTTAGGATATTACCAGATGTGGTTGGAGCTCCGCTGAGTTTATCTGTTGAAACATCTTCCGCTCCAGAAAACATAACCACCGCTTCGTTTGTTAAAGCGCCTACTCCATCATATAAAATCGTTCTTGTTCCCGAATAGCCTTCAACTACCCGTATCCTGCGCGGCGTAAGCCAAAGCTCTTTATCGTCTGCCATTAGTTAATCCTTTTCGAACTGGAAGCGGTCGACTTGTTTATAAGCATCCTGGCTTTGCTCTCGGTATCAATCTCTTTTCCGGTTGATCGGTTTCTTACCCGAGGAGCATGTGAGATCTTTTCTATTCTAAATACCGGCACATTCAAAACCATTGTACTCACTAAAACCGCCGGATATATGTATTTGAGGGTCGGCGTAGGGAAAGTCATTGTAAGCGCTAGGGCAGGAGGAGAAACCGTAATGTCAGCCATCAGATATACAGAATCCCATCCGCGTGCCAGGCAATCGTGAAATTAGATCCCCCAGGATTTTGATCAGCGCCAAAATCAATGTAAGCGATCAACCTGCTTGTGCTCGGGGTTCCTGTACTTCTGTAAATGATCCCGTAGCGAAAGGCTGCCGATGGAGTCAAGGCAGTCCAGGTAAGGTCGGCTGCATCAAAAACCCCTCGATCATTTGTGTCATCCGCGGCTGCAGTTTTACTTCCCAGGGTAGCTCCGCCGGCAGTATAGTTTCCTGAAGCGCCCAATTCGTTAGTTATGTCGTCAAAATTATCATGAACGTCAATGTCTGGCGTATAGGATGATGTGCATAAAGCCACCTTGATAATATCCCCCGCCAAATCAATCCATCCGTTAAGTATCCCCATCTTCCCATCGTTGTAAGCGTATATATTTACAGCCATAATTCAGCTCCTTATGCAGGACCTATAATTTCTAGGAATTTCTCACGCACCTTTTCAAGTGTATCGATCTCATTAGACGATATTGAAATGGGGGCTTTTGCAAATATACCATATTCAGCGCCCAATAATGAAGGCACCTGGCTTCTTTGAAACCTTTCCAAAGCAGGTACGGAGTGCCAATAAAAACCATCTATGAACACCGGAGTAGCGACCATCGGCGTATAATAAAGAAAGTCTATTATCATCCCGCCCCGTACAGCCGTTCCACCCCCAATAGGCAACTGAAACGAAAAGCGCGTCCCCCAATCATTATCGTATGTTGCTAATGCCCAGTACCACTCCTCGGTACTATCGGGCATTTTATTTTGCACCAATCTAATAGCAGGCGCGTCATTCTTTTTCTGCGAATAAATTTGTTCAAGTACCATAGCATTACGCGTCCACCAAATTAACTTTGATTTTATACCCCTCTATATCATCATCTTGAATTAGTTTAACCGGGTTTAGGAGAATGGGATCAAGAAATACCGGCTTATCCTGTAGAACAGAAAATGCTCCGTCCATCATTAGAGGAGTAACCCTCCCCCTGCTTCCCCATTCCTCTAATTTTGCGACTATCTCTTTCGCTTTTCTTTCTATTTCATCCCCCTGCAAATCCGACCCCTCATCCACCACACGCGCCGTAAAGCCATACATGAATTTCACTTTGATGCGCGCAACCCCTTCAATTACCGCTGAGAGCAATTTCGGGGTTCGGGTATTATCGTTGGTTTTTATTCGCAAGCGATATTTAATTCTCCGCCCGGAAGTAGAATAATCCTCGCTAAAAAGCAGCTCCATAAATGGGGATTCATTGAAAGGCACGTCAACTGTTGTCCAGGCAGTTTCATCGTCTGTTTTAAAATCGAAAAATATTTCCTGAGCATCCGCAGTCAAGTTCTCGGTCATTAGAGTAAGAGCGTGCCAGAATTTGGGGGTTTCTTTCATCCCATCATAAAACCAGCCGGTTTCCAATACCCCTTCATGAACGTATCGGTAATTACTGTCCTGGTATGGATCTAAAGTATTTGATGAGTATGGCACCCACAACAAATCGCTGCCCTCAGAAATCCAGAGCCTATCAATTGTTTCCCCTGGGATTGGTTGAAAGTGTATTCGCGTAATTCTTTTCCCAACTATAGGCGCGCGATAAATCTCATGCCATCCAGACATATTGTTTTCAAGAACAGATGAATAATTATTCTCCCCTCCGTCAATAACCGCAAGTATCTTTCCCGGATATCCCGCCATGTGGATAATTGGACCTTGCCGATTAGAAGGTAAACCATCATCCAGCCAGGGTCCCATATCATCCAGATTCCCTCGAAAATATCTTTGCAGCGAATACAGCAGAGAAAAGTAAATATAAGGGCCATGTGCCAGACTGGCGCGTCCATTATACATGCTGGCAACCGCGCCCATTTCCGGCAGCTGGATTGGAATAGCTACATCGTCCACAATCTCGAAAAACTTGTTTTCTTTAAATACCCACAATGTCTGAGGGTCGCCATATAAGGCAAGTCCAGTGATCGGGAAATCACGATCCCCAACTATAATCGGATCTCCAAAAACTACTTGTGACGCGTGGCCTGTTACCTTCCCGCGCACGATGGATCTGTCCCCATTCACGTCATTGTTTCGAGCAATAATTACTTGCTGGCCATCAGAACGATCCTCTGATTCGATAGCAAATAAAGCCGGACCAGTTTGAGTTGTAAAAGAGGTTACCCAATTCCCTCCAGATGTTTCAGCATTGTATTTCTCCACATTCACATTCTCCCCCAGGCATAGATAAACAACTTCGCGTGCTACGTACGCGTCCGTTACAGGCACAGTCAGCTCAGTCGTAGAAATTTCTTCCCAATTCTCTAATCCAATTATTGAATACTCAGTCGCCGTTGTGTGCGCTATGTTCCAATCGGGAGTTACCGTACATCCCCCGCTTGCGCTAGCCGTGATCACTCGCCAGGGAATAATCTCTTGTACTCCCGGCCCTTTGGTTATTATTACGATCCCTCCCACAATGGAATTCGCAGCCCAGGCGGTTTGTGTACTATCGAATAGCTTAGATAGGGTTGAAGAATTTGAGTCTGCCGTTCCTTGATAACCATTCATCAAGAGTTTGGCGGCTCCACCATCGAAGGGGCGTGTAGCACAATAAAGCGCTTTTTTGTAATTGAAGAAAAGGCCAGAAAAATCATCCGCCACATCTACAACCCGGTAATAAAGCGAATACGCGGCCGCCGACCATTGATCGACAAATCTCCTAGCTGTCCCACCGTCAATATCAACGCCAACTTCCCAATGATTCTCGCTTGAATAATCCGCATCAAACAACATCAGATGATAAATAGTTCCATTGGTAAGCCCATAATTGTTTAAATCAAAATAATGTCTCACGCTCACTATATCATCTATAACGGCAGTCGTGACAGTTTGAGATCTCAGTACGGTGCCAGGATTGCCTCCACTGTTGAGAGTTAAAGACAATGTAAGTGGTCCGGGGTTCCCTACTCTCCGAAGCCATAGACACACCTTATCCATATTGTATTGAGCCGAAGCCGTAAAGGGCTGAGAGATTTTTGCTATCGGCGATGGACCTCCAATACTCACCCAAGCCACCGGCCCGGGTAAATTCTGATTTAAATCACGCTGCCCGGCCGTATAAGTTTCTTGGCCGCCAAGAATTACTCGCCCCTGCATTTGTGTGTTTAGCTGATGGCTGTCGTAAAAGCGTGTGGCATTCTGATCAGAATCGTTCAACCCGCGGCCGGACGACCAATTACTTCTAGCGATTGCCGTGTAGGGCATTTCAAGATCGGAATATTGTTCTGACCCCGTTTTTATTTTGAGAGCAGATTTAGGTATAGGTACTCGTGATACTCCAAGTTTATCCCTCCGATTATCATGACCAACCACAATAAATCCGATTGTATCGCCGCTGCCCGAAAGAGACAGGTTGTAATTTGCATCTTCGCTTCTAACGTCCATTAGAGTACGCTTTTATCGCCTGGCCAACGGCTTCTGGTTCTTCGGCTCGAAAATCGCGTATTTAACTGCACCTGTGCGGGGGTGGTTATAATCGGATTTTCTTCGTTTATTTTGGTTATTCTTTCTGAAAATATTGCCATATCTCCTTGAAGTTCCCGTGTCTGATCCTTGCGCATACTCGCCTGAATAATTAGCTGGCAAGTTTCTAACACAACTAAATCAGGATGAACAGACTCATTCAATTTATCCGAGTAAACATAAAGTGGGGAGTGAGCGGCAATATACTTTAGCTCAACCGCCCTACCATCAGGAGGTTGCTGCAAGAATACTAATTTGTCTGCGCTCCCGGTGGCAGTTTTCTGGATCTCCCAGGCATACCCATAATTCCAGCGATTATCATCTGAATCTCCGGTATTCTCTTGAATCCCCACGCTGCGGAGATCTAAACTAGCTGCGCCTGGCAAAGTATATTCGCGCTGTCCGCTGGCAGTTGTAATCGTAGTAATATCAGTAGTTTCTACTGGTATGCCGGATAAATAAGAATTGATTTTTTGTATCACCATTCTCGCCGGTGTGTTCCGTTTCATCACATAATAAATATCGCCAGCTACAACCGCAGCAGAGAGCGCGCTTGCTAATGTCAATTTTGCCAGCGTTTTCCCATAATCATTTATTTCCGAAAATTCCCATTGTGGAGCAGCCCCAGCTCCAGTTGCATCCCAAATAACACCGGCGGTCCCACCATTCCAGTAATCGTCTTTCTTGCTTGCAAATTCCTTTGTGCCAGTAGCCAACAAATCAACAATTGTTGTAGTCCCACCACCGGTTACAATCCCCTCAAGAACAACGCCCATCTCAACCCCCACTTTATAAATTAGCTGCCCCAACACGATAGTTGTCATAAATGATCCTTATATTCTCCACGCTCAAACACTTTCAGCTTCGAGCCTGGCGTAATATTGATGATCTGTCGATTATCAGCCTCGTACACCTCTCTTGCCAGTTTGTATGAAAGCTCGGTACCCTTAAGTTCTGGCGCAGCGTACAAGCTGCCTTCTGCAAAATAATGTTTCGAGAAGTGATCTACGTCCGGCTGGTTGGCTTGGAAAACCGTTCCGGGCTGCACGTTGTCCATCCCTTTATACTCATGATCCACGCCCACAAGCAATGCCTTAATATAACCCATGTAGTAGGCTATTTGCAAGTTAGCAAACGTGACAGTCCCGCCCATGACCACTTTATTATTGATGTCCATAGAGAAACCATTTTCAACAACACATCGTATTTGGTGCGATCTCGGAATAGGAAAGCCACGTCTGATAAACATTGCATCAGGGTAGTAATCGCCTAAAACAGGCGCGCAGGAATGGATCATATATTGGTCGATCACCGTATAGTATTTGGGAGTAAATCCATCATCAAACAAAAAGATTCTATTTGCCCCAAATGTGTCATATTCTTGCAGCAACGATCTTGGGCAATCAGCTAACGATGGCCCGTTCCCAATAATTACGCAAGTCAACCCTTCATGAATGTCTTTGAATTTACGAAGCACTATAAGCCTCCACAGGATTAGTTATTTCTCCGATTCCTTGAATGGCGCAAGTGACAATATCTCCCGGCTTAAGCAGGGTATGAGAATGAGCAGGTGTGCCGGTCAAGATAATATCCCCATCATTCAATCTAACCGTCTTTTGAATTTTATTTACTATTTGAGTTGTAGTAAGTTTCATAAAACCAATATGACTTTCCTGAACAACTTCTCCATTGATTAGAGTAGCCATTTCCTCCGCTAATGGCAAAAGTTCCGGACTTCGCCACATCCCAATAGGACAATGAGAATCCGTTTCTTTTCCCAAGAAGGAATGAATAGCCATATTCTTACTCCAACGAGTGGTCACATCATTCGCAACACCAATCGCAGCAATATAAATCCCATAAGGATCTGACTTATCTCTGCCAATTCGGATAGCAAGCTCAACCTCCGGCCATGTTCTATTTTCCCCTCGAACATAAATTGGATGGCCGCGCGCAGTCATTAGCCCCTTTCGGAATATCAAGGGCTCAAATGTTTTGCCTAACTTCTCATCCAAATCACTGTAATTATAGGCAACCCCAAAAATGCGGACTAAATTTATCACGACAGCAGCTCCTTTACGCGCTCTAAATCTTCCGGCACGTCAACCGCCTGAGTAATATAAGGGCTCACGACCCCATTTATCAGCCATCCATTCTCAAGGCAGCGAATAATATCAATCCCCTCCGACTTCTCGATTTCTGTTTGCTGCAACTTCCCATACCCCAGCATATGAAAAGACGAGAATTTCATGATACACACTTGTTTATATGTAATCGGTTTAGGATTTAATTTTTCGTTTTCGGGGGTTCTACCGGGCAGCGGTAGCCGGGAAGTATACATAATTTGCATATACTTATCGACCAATATTTTTACCATGTTTGGATCTCTACTATTCTCTTTCGCTGAAATTTTTCCGACCAAACAGGAATTACCCTTAGCCTTCACAATCAAGTTTATCATTGCTGGCCTGACCATCGGCTCATCACCCTGAACTATGATAAATTCCGCCACATTTGGATGAATAAGTTTTATCTCTTTGGCTGCCCATGAGCAACGATCCATTAGCGTAGGAAACTCGGGCGTAAGAATTGCTTCTCCTCCAAATCCTTCTACGGTATCAGCAATTTCTTTGTCCGGCGTAGCGACATTAATCTCTATACCATCATATTTACTGCCCTCGTAAACCCATTGAATTACGGGTTGCCCGTTCAAATCTGCTAATACTTTCCCAGGGAATCTTGTGCTGGCTAGTCGCGCGGGGATAATGATTTTTATTTCTTCCATTAGTGCCTCCGGCGAAGAATTGCAGATAATCCGCTAATGTGAATTGGTATCCAGTAGGGATCGCTCATTGCTCTAATCACAGTTTCGATTACTTCCGTTTTTCCCCAGCAGTAGTCGTCAAACATTACCGAATAAGTAATTGTCTTTCTTAAAGCGTTCCAATCGTGCCGAGGAAATCCGTTCCAATGATCCCCATCGATGTAAGCAGTCGCAAAAGTTCTATCTTTCAACGGCCAGGGCTTCGAAGCATGGGGATGTATTTCAATTCGATCTCTCACATCAAAAATACCGGCGTTTTCGTATACAATTTTCGTGGTGGCCACTATCTCGGAAGTGTGATCCAGCATTACATCATTTCTTGCTTCCAATGGATCTACGCAATAAATTTTGCCGTGAGCGTTGAAGTGTTTTTTTGCTGCCGCGACAAGGATCGCAGAAGCCCCAAAAAACGTTCCTATTTCAACGTGATCGCCATGCCTGGCGTTCATAATCATTTGACATAATAAACCAGCATCATGATCCGTGAAGATAACCCGGCCTTGAATCTTATCTCGAAGTTCCTGAGCGAAATCTTTCCCCCAATAATACGGGTCGCCCAATTGAAACAATTCCAGGTCAGTAGTCCCTTGAGGTAGTTTAGACATTTATCAGCGCTTTTAAATCTCTTTTTGGCCAATCCCCAACTCCCGGACCAATCGTAGCATCAAATACAGAAACCCCTAATCGCTCACACGCGCGCTTCGCTAATTCATGTGCTCCAGTCACCTTCCCGTTCACAAGTTTTGCGACATTCTCACTAAGCACAAAACTTTTTCCATCATAGTTAGCGCTAAAGTGGTTGGGGTCATTTTCGCCAGCCTTATACCCCTTGAATGGTGGACCAATACCTATCAAAATCAATTCTTTGAAGCCGAGATATATTGCAATCTGAAACATTGAAAGTAAGCTGGTTCCATATTTACACACCCTCTTTGAGACATCATCGGACCACCAACTATCGGGGGCAGTTGGACCTTGATAAGATCCATGCGAACATTCAGGTAGCCAAATCTCGTTACCGTTGAACACCATTCCATCCATACCGCGATATATCTCATGTAAAAAAGAATTTTCATATGCAGACTTGATTCCGCGTGCTAGATCTCTTTTCCACCCTGCGCGCTGAAATTGTAAGCTGGTCAATACATAGAAAGAAGGTCTCCACATAAAACCATCAAATATTTGGGCAATCCGGTTAGTGGCAAAGGCGTATTCAGGAATCAGGAGATCCAGATTATGTTCCCCAAGAGTAGGTCCATTCCCCACGAGAAACGCACGTCCGTCATATTTATTCTTCAGTTCTGATATTTTCGTCACGCGCCACTCCCATTAGATAGTGTTGTCCTCCTTCAACAGTTTTCCCATCAGACAAGTTAACGGTATAGATTCCGTATTTTGCCCAACGTACAGCAATATCCGCCTGATCGCAAAGTGACCTCAATAATTTCATATCGTAGCTGCTATGAAAATCCTGTGTTTTCTTCCCTTCATTATATCCATAAAGATGATCTAAGAGATTATCGGGTTGATTGTCAATATTATATGCCCCAATCACCCATTCAATACAGGGCACAAACATATGTAACTCGCCTTCTGGTCGCAGACATTTCATCCAACGAATTAGCGCCTGTTTAGCTTTCCAATTTCTAGCCCTATTCAAGACATGGTTCGCATATACTACATCGTACTTTCCCCGATATATTGGTTTTGGGTTTAGAGGGTTACCTTTAATTATTTCCCATTTCCCGTCAGGCCAGCCCTCGGATACAATCGCATCCACGCCTATGTTTGAATTCAAGATTAACACGTTTTTTGGGTTCTCGTCAGTCATCCGGCTGCATTTCTCCTCTTGCCAAGGCCTCCCGGAATTCCTTTCCCCCAACTTTTGACGGGATTAAATGGTCGGCTTCAATAGATGTGTCTAGCCACAATTTATGGCCAATCCGGCGCGCCTTTTCGAATAAGTGATAATCCTCAGTACGCCCATGCTCCATAACAAAGAATGGCACATCTATTGGTTTTTCTGGATTATAAAGCCGTTGGGACCAAACCCCGTTGATCACTTTTTCGTCAGCCACATCAGCCATATTGTTGAATAAATCGCCTTCAATATCATCCCTGTGAATTGCTACTACTCCACCAGCTGCGCGCTGCAAAGCGATATACGCCTTGTCAATATCTTCATATACGGATATATGACTCAATAATGAGTTCATCCCCATTGCATCAACAGGGAAGATCTCGCCAGTGGTCCAGGCTCTAATGGCCCCATATCTTCCGTCCTCCATTCTCTCGTAAGCTACTGGCCAGGGTTTTCCATATTTCTTGTAATATAACCCCCCAACTAAAGTGCGATTATCCCCTGCAACGTCCAAAGCTCTGCGGATAGATCCTGGTTTGTTGACATTATCCGCGTCTATCCAATAAAGCCATTTTGCTTGATTAACTTTGTACCCCTTCATGAATTCCCGCGCAATGCGGTTTCTATTTATCCCCGTATCCATAGTCCCCTGGTTTAGTATATTGACGACCTGCACTCCATCAGATTCCCCTATATTAATCAGATGACGCATTAGAGGTCGCCACCAATCAGAAGATTGCTCGCCGTAAGCAGGTATGCCTATGACGATTTTATCAAGCAGGATCAGACCCTTCTACATTTGGGGGTTCTTCGCCAGTTTCCTCATCGTCAAACGGCTGTTGTGTGTCATACGCCAATTCTTCTCTTGCCTTGATATCAGTAGCTAGATATTGTAGGTCGGGAGATTCCGCCTGTTCGGCCTGTTCGGCCTCCGCCTCTGCAACTTCCGCAGCTTCTTTAGCAGCGAGATCAGCAGCTTCCGTCTCTTCTCTTGCAATCGCATCATTCAGGCGTTCTTGCAATACTGGGGTTTTCCCGCGCACTGAAAGACCTCTATCCTTTAGCTCTGCTTTGAGGGCGTTGTGGACGGCATTTGCTTCCGCCTGTTTTTGCTTTTTGGTAGCCGCACCTTCGGTAGTTTTCTTGGGCGCGGTTTCCACATCTTTCTTAGTTTTCTTACCCTCAGCTTCGCCAATATCATCCTCATTTCCTAATTTTGTGGGCGGTGGAACATGCAAGTTCATCAAAGTTGCGTCAAAGCCGCTATGGAGCATCCGTTTCAAAAACCATCCTGGGATTATTTGAGATTCATGACTATTAGGCCAGGGCAACACAATATCTTTCAGATCACCAGTCTGATCATTATTGATGATGTCTTTCAATGACCCATCATTGAAGCCTACGGCCGCGTGTACTTCATATAGCGCGTTGTTAACAATAGTGCCAAGTATCCGCGTCCTCGCGTTTCTTTCCGCATTTTCAGGATTTTCTGTCATGGCTTTTTCTCCTTACGAATATTTAAGGTGGGCTTCCTACGCCAAGTGGAAGCCCACCAGTCATTAGCGGGTGCCGTGTTAAACCCCCGCACCCTAAGGGTTATTAGTTTAGGAAGTGATTGTTTGAACTTTCCCGTGGGCCTTGTCATTTGCAACAAGTAAGGAAAATTCGCCAACTACTTCACCTTTGAGATTGTCGCCGGTCAACCCTAGACGCTTCCATGTGAAAGGCCGGTAGGTGTAAACGCCAACCTTTGTCGTATCTAGCATCCAGGCAAAAGCAACCGGTGCGTGTCGATCCATGACTAACCCCAACGGACCATATTGGGTATTGAGCGTCTTTAGATCCATCATACCCAAAACTGTGTTTTCCTGACCTACACGAACAAAACTTGACGTATCGATCAGACCTCGCAAATCATTCGCTACGCCAGGATGAACTACTAGGATATTAGGATTCCCGCCATCCATGTAGACTTTTTCTGCCAGTCCGTCAACATCAGCCTTGGTGATCGTCCCCCCGGCAGCAACGGTATTGTCCGTGATGTATACTCCCAACCCACCTGCAGAACGCCGGGTTGTGGCTGTACCGACTGCACGTATGCCGTAAAAGAACATACGCTCCACCAAACGTAGCAGGTGGGGGATTTGCTTATCCGCCTGATAAGCAAACTCATTATCAATGCCGTACTGCGACATTTTTTCCTGAGTGCCGGTAATCTTGATACCCTTCTGGAAGATGCTGGTGTAGTTGTAGGGGGCGGTTATGTCCACGATCGGGCCATAATCCGTGTCGTCACCCTCAAGCCGCGCCATGCCCACTATATCGATTGTTACCCCTGCCACGTGTGTGGCATTTGTCCCACCATAAGAGCGGGATTCCACCGTAATTACTTCCGAGGATACCGCAGATACGACCATGTATTCAGAATCAAGCTTAATTACATGTCCATCCTGGAATACTGAACCATCGGTTACGGTAATGGAAAGGGTGGTTGTGGTGATTGTGGTCCCCTGATTGGCGGTTGTGGAAAGTGGATCTAGCTCATCCTCAAGTAGCTCGATCTTCGTACTATTTTCAAAGATCTTGAATTTGGTTCGAGCCGAGTCCAAACCCAATATAGCTACAAGAGGGGTATCGCGCGGGTCAATCATATTCATTACATCCCCGATTGCCCTTTTATGCGTAGTGGTATCTGAATACGTGGTTTTCGGTTGATCTATTACTGCCATCATCGTAAGTTTACTCCTTCTAACCAACTAGAAGGAGATCTAGCTGCTTAGAATTAATCTACGACCAAACCCTTATCCCGAAACTCCCGTTTTAATTCTGGTATACGCGCAGGCGGAGTATTCTTTTTTCGCTCATCATACTCATTCTGCAGCGCATCTTGCTCGGTTTCGCTGCTTGGTCCTTCCAGGTCCGAGGTTACCGGTACCTGGGCTGGATTTGGAGTTGGCTTTCCTGATAAAGCCCCTAGCTGAGCCAGCACATAATTGTCTACGGCTTGCTCAGTTGGGGCCACCATTGTGCCAACATAAGCCAATATATTTTCCCGGTTTTCACCGCTAACATTGGCCCTGTCCAGGAGTGAACTTGCCCTCAGTTGACCATCAAACACCGGCACTTCGCTAGTACTCGGCGTCGATGTAAGATTTATCTCGCCTTTCGCATAAGCATCGGCCAACTGTTCAAGTCGGCCTTGCTGTTTTGCTAGTGCAGCCGCCTCCGGCGACACACCGGCGAGTTCTAAAATCCTATCATAAAGTATTTCAACTCGATCTCCTACTTTCAAAACTTTATCAACATTGCGATCTTGTTTTCCCCTTTCATTCACTATGTCGCGAAAAGTTTGTAATAGCGCTGGATCTCCTCGAAGAATCTTTATGAAATCCTGAGGGGTGGGTAAACTTGGCTTGTCACCAGTCGTTTGCAAATCGGCGGGGGTTTGCGAATCGTCCTCGCCCTCCACAACCACTTGGTCGCTGTCTACTTGGTCGCTCATAAAAAATTTTCTCCTTTCGGTTTTTAAGGTAACTGCAAAATATCATAAATCTTAACTACTGTCAACATTTTCCAAATAATCAATTATTTCCTCTATCGTGCCCTCCATTAGAAAATCACGCACCCAAACGTCATTTAACTCCCCACAATTATCACAAGGAACAACTACTCGCTCTTCCTCAGCAATAATATACCATTCTTCTCCACAGTCACACTGCACCAATTTGTAAAACGCTTTCATAACTTTACTGGAACACAAACTCTCCCTGAATTCTTTCAAGTAATTCACCCAGGGGGATATCTAAATTGTCTGCTAATTCTTGAAGCGCTTCTCGTAAAGTGTTTGACATCACACCAGAATAAGCCCAATCCTCAACCATATTTGCCAGTGATCCACCCCCAATTTGATACATTCGATTTCTAATTTCGCGTACTGTCAGTTGCGGTTCAATTGCCTCCGCTTGTTCACGCTCGAATAGCGTCCTATATTGAGGAGGATTATCCGAGAGATAAACTGCCACTGACGGATTACGGAGCATGAAATCCCGCCTAAAATCAAAATAAGCCTGCAATTGAGGGGTATTTCTAAGATATTGCCTGGCCTGATCGTATGGTAATTCATAATAGCGTGATTGTAGTTCGTAATAATTGCCATACTCTCTCTCTCTGGTTGCGTAAAACAATTCTGCCAATTCAGAAATCTCGGGAGGGGCAAGATTTAGGGGACGCACATTTTCCGTGTTCAATGTTCCCGGCGGATCTCCGCCCATCAGTTTCAACCAAACTGCAAGGGTTTCAGTAGGGATACTGTCATACGATCTCGTTTCCTTGCTCAAAAACGTTTCTTCCCACATTGCACCCATTTGGTCATTCAACAACCGCCGATCCAGTGTGTTTAATTCATTATATCGCGCCCAAACTTCGTCAACAAGAAAGGCTTGCATGCGTTCTTCGGGAGAGTCCCAAAGGGATAAGCGCAGTTCATATTCAGGGTTTTCGTCGAAAAATTCATTGACCGCAGTCTCATTTCCGGCTTCTTGCTCATCATAGGCTGCATCCAACTCCACCGCCAACCCGCGTAGATGCTCTTCACCAGGCGGGTACGCCTTAAGAGGTATTCCAAAAGAAGATACCAGCGTATTTACCCCAAACTCGATTCCCGCGCGTCTCTCCGCTTCATCCCAAAGAGGTCCAGACCGCTCATTCCAAGCGCGATTTATTTCATCAAGCGTGTACTCACCTAAAGCGCCCATGTTAGTAAGCATACGTTCTGTACGATAATCGTCCCATTTAGAAAATCGGGGCAATCCCGCCGCCTCTCTAATACTACCCTCGATATTTATTCCTTGCCCATTATTGATACCAAGCAAGCTAGTCGCGGCCTTGAGCGTACGCGTGAATGGAAGTAAAGTCCCAATTTCTTCTGTGCGCCCTTGCGCCATTCTTATACCCCACATAATAGGAGCGTGAGGCATTAGTAAGGTAGTAAGAAAATCAACCCCGCTCATTCGGCTTTGATCGTCATCTTGCCTGGATAACTCTACCGCCCTATCCCAGGTTGGACCCGCCAATGTTTCCGAGGCGTTCAAATAATCATCCTCTGAAATCATATTATCGTTCAGCATTTCTTCCAATACCCGCATAGCAGATCCCTGATCTGATCGCATTTGTTGCTCAGCCATTTCAAAAGGCATTGCGAATTGCTCTAATGGAAGAACAGCCTTGAGCGGATTAATGAACACCCTATCCCCAATCCAGTCACCAAACATCTTTGGCAAGAAGGGGACTTTAATACTAATATGGTTACGAAGTCGGCTCGGAAACCCCTTATCCGGCGCAAAGCCGGTATCATATAGCTTTTTCATGCGTAAAATTTGAGATAAATACGCCGGTTGTTGTAGGGATTCGATTGCCCAATTAGCCATACTATGCACCATCCAAAACTCGAAGGGCACAAAAGTACCAAGCCAGGCATCTAAGTTCGTTCTTCTACTGTAATTCAACAATGCAGAATCTCTCCTGAATGATCCGAATTGCGTTGCAGCCAAGCGGATGCTCCCATAATCTCCCTCAACCCCTGCCATGTACCTACGCAATCCTTTTTCGGCTTCTGGTGGAAGATCAGAAAACCGTAAAGCCGGTTTTTCTGCCAGTTGAATTGCGTCAGTCGAAATATCGTCTAAGAGGCTGGATGCTCGGTTGTAAAAAAGTTCATCGAATCCAATATTATTATATCTTTGGCGCGGATAGATTTTATAATAATCCGTCATGGGCATATTTTGAGCAGCCCCTGACATTCCAATCGCATCACCATAGGCCGCGCGTGCTTCATTCGCGATTGCAGCACTTTCCATAGCCTCGTTTGCCACGTCTGCCAAAAGATCATCCGCAAGCCCTTCAATAGGCACGTCTTTCAATATCTCCCTTCTCAACCGCTCATAAATAATGTATTCTCTACCACTACGCGTACCTTGCTCAACCCCGCCTTCGATGTCATTCAAAGCCCTAATTACAGCGTTCTGTCCTGTCAATTCTCCAAGTCTCGGGGTTCCCGGAAAATCCCCTCCTCTACCGAACAGGTCACGATACCACTTTTCTACGGTAAATCCTCTCTCGAAGTCCCCCTCAAAAATTTCTTGTGCCATTATCTGTAAGCGTTCTCGGAATGGTTGCTGCAGAGCTTCCGGAAGATCCGAGATTCTCATTCGTTCCATGTTGGGGAACACACCGGAAAGGTCACCGGCTTTTAGAGCATTGATTTGTGCCTGGGTGAATCTCTCCATGACCGGGGTCATGATTTGCACACCCTCAGGGCTTCCAGACATTGCCGCGCGTCCCATTTGCTCGGCCTTACGAATCTCGGTCATCATCTCGAATCGCTCGGCCTTATATGCCTGATATAGAGCTTCTTGTTGCTCAATAGGAGCATTTCTAATTGCCTGGCGGAAAGTCAACGTATTTTGACGATCCCTCATACGAAGATCAGCTAACCCATCACGCCATGATTTGAACATTACCCGTTGTTCAGGTGGCACCATCTGGATAAGAGTATTATCCAGCCTACGCATGTAAAAGTCCTCATTCAAAAACATTTTTTCATATAGGCGATCTACCTCACCGGTAACCTGATCAAAGTTTTTGGTCAGGGTAGCTCCTGAATTCGACTCATCAAAGAACGTGTTCCAGAGGCCGTTTCTGGTAGTATAGAACTCCTGCCATCCGTCCCGCCATGCCCCAAAATCTTTCATAATGTTTTCAGCCCCAAATAGCGGTTCTACTGGCTTAGCGAAATCCTTGAACTGATCACCGAGAAGTTTTGCTGCGAAATTCCTGCCCTCATCTAACGAAATATCCCCGATTTGTTTCCCAATTACCGCCACCAAATCAGCCTCAGTAATCCCGTTGGCGTTTAGCAATAGACGCAAGTCAGTTACATCGTCCCCAATCCTGGCTAGATCCCCAGGGCGATAACCCCCAACTCCTAATTTTTCAATAGCCTCGAATCGCACTTGCATTCTCTTCCAATATCGGCCATAAAAAGCCTCCGAATCTGCTTGCAAACTTCTCCAGCGCGCGTTTCGAATAGCTGGATCTACCTCTTGACGAATCTCCGCGGCAATTTTCGCGATTGTAGTCTGGTGACGCTCTGCGGTGCCCAACATATCATCCATAGCATCCCCAAATAACCGGGAGAAGCCCATCTGACGCTCAGCTCCGATCAGGTTTTCGATTTCTTCGCCCATGCTTTCCAAAATATCGTCCTGCGCTCCATCCATCATTTGACTGAGATTCCTGCGTGCCCTGGTGAGCACATTCGCAACTTCATCGCGCCCCTGCACCGCAGCTTCCATTATTTCCGGTCCCCAACGAGCCGTAAACTCTGACGGCAAAATATCATCTAACTCCACCCCCAAGCGTCCCTCGACTGCGCTTTGAACGCTTTTCCAGGATAAATTAATGTTTTCAGATGTAAATACAGCCGCTTGTATTTCATCGAAATTGCGCGCGCTTGCTATTTTTCGCTCAATCGTCCTGGCCACTTCTTCACCTATGATTGCTACCAAATCATCCGGCACGAACTTGAAGCCGACTCCAGGCCTTAAAAACATATCGTGCCCTTGCATGAAGCCGACTACACCAGCGCGCTTAGAGTGCGTTCTTTCAATACCGGCTGCCATATGACCAAAATCAGTCAATGTTTCAGATCCGACTCTTCTACCAATCCGAATACCGTCCTCGCCGCGTACGATTCCAAACCCACTAATTGCATCCGTCATTTTTCGAAGAACACCTTTCTCACCTCGCCCCGCTGATAGCATCAGTTGTTCAGCCTCACGTAAAGCTGCCCCTGCAACCCCTTTCGCGCCTATACGAATTTCACCAGGGCCAAAACCGGTTTCTAGTCGAGCAAAATTAATTCTGTAAATATCAATGGCCTCGTCTATCTGACTGCCTGTCATTGACCCAAATACGCCTCTGGCAGCCATTGTGCCGATATTATTGAGATAGTTCTTTATCGGATACCCTACATTCATACGCAAAAAGATTAGAGTCTCTGCTGATTTAATCGTGTCAGCTAAATCATTTATCAGTTTTGCGCCAGCAGAACCGGAGGCTAGCCCAAATTTCACAATAGCATGTTGAGCAACTGTATCTCCAAAAAAGTTGAGTACAGTTGTTTCAAATGCACTCTGACTTAGAAGTGGCTGCCCCTTCAATATTCCGCCTATTTTTGCCAACTCATCCGCTTTGAAAGTATCCATCGTCAATCCCCTGTGTTGGAGCAAACCTTCCAAAACTTGTGAGATCTCCGCGTTTGCAGGATCATCCAATTTGCTTATCAACCGGTTGAAAATCTGTAATTCTTCGCCATCCACAATCTGCTTGAGAAGCGCTTCCCTAGTCTCTCCAAGTAGCCGCTCAAGCGTCAGCATCATCGGTCTTTCATACTCGCCGACTTGTTTCCAGGCCCCATAAAGATTATCAACCTCCGCAGAGACTTTTGTCCATGCCCCACGCAGAGCGCGCCCCTCGGGGGTCAAAATCATGTGCCCCAATTCTGGCCCGGCGGTCCCATCGAGTATCCGACGCAAATTTCTCGCAATTTCCTCCGGCCCAAATCCACGACCTATTAAATATGCAGTCGTATTGTCAAAAGATGTAACCAATAAATTGTGTGCTTTGGCTGCCGGTGTCAAAGCAATCGGATTTATCCGGCTGCCCCAAAACCGGCTAGGCGCTTGTCCGGGAAGACCTCCGGTGATCTGCAATATCTTTTGCTGAGCCCAAGAAAACTCAGTCCATTTCTCGGCCTCTCTCAACGCTGAAGTTAATTCTTCCAATACATCGGCTTTGGTTGCGGTGGTCCCCAGGTCACTTATGATATTCTGGATGCGAGGAAAGTCCTCAATAATCTGGCCAGCAGCTTTACCCTCTGCAATTACTTTTGCCACGTCCCCAAGATCGTCAAGATTTTCTACTATCCCGATCATACGATTTAGGTCGGTTGTTTGTTCAACAATCGCCGTTTTGGTTGTAGCACGACTGATACCGCTCAAAAGTTTTATTCTCTTTGTTTTCAACCGGGTAGGTATCTTTAGTCGAGGAAGAATAATATTTGATGGGTCTGCGAACATATGGAAATACGCGTCTTGGATCTGCGCGCGCAATGCTAATGCGCCCACGCTGTCATAATATTCGTTTCTAACTTCTTCCAAAGATGCGCCGGCCACCAGTTTTTGACGTGCGCTTACAATCCCCCAAACTCCAGGGAGATCTTGGGTAACACCAAACTCAATTACTCCGCTTTCGCTTTCTGCGAATCTTGGCATATTAGTCATATCGGCGGTCAATGCCCCAGCGGTCCAAGCTGCCCCTAAATTGCTCCAAAAATCGGATAGCGCGTTTTCGTCACCCTCAGCATCCGCCATTTTTGCCCAACTCCATTGAGCAAATACGCCGGTCGTTCTCTCTAGCGCCTCAGCTCCAATATCAAAATATACGAGAAATTTTCCCGCCCATGTGCCGCCAAACCATGCAAGAGTTTTACCTAATTCGCCCTCAGCAAAGCCGGGTAATCCGTTCATGACAGATCGCTCCCATCGAGATAATCTGTCGTAGTTCAACATCTCATTCTCTGGAGGTTGCGCGCCCCAAGCCGCATAATCTATAAGCCTGTCACCGCTAAATCTAGGAATTCTGTATTGTCTAAGAGTAATTCCCTTGATATTTAATCTTATGCGTTCCGGTATCTCTGCCATTAGCGTCTACCAGGTCCAATTGTCCAGGTTGTAAGCCCAAAAGTCTGTCCCGGCGCAGCATGTCTACTTGCTATGCGCCTACCTCTTGAAATCCCTGACACTCTACGCGAGTAATGGCCAGATCGGCGAATCCCGCCTCCCGTGTCATAAAAAATTTCATCATTTTTTTCCCATATTCCAGGCTCAGTTTCCGTATAACCAAGTCCGATGGTAGGTGAGAAAAATTCGGCTATTGATAAATATCCAAGCCCCTTATATATTTGCTCAGCGACTCCCAATGACATCGGACTTGGAAGTAAATCTCGGTTATTTTGACCATCAGCTTCTTGTATTGCCTGCACCGTCCAGCGCGCGGCCTCTACTGTCATAAGATCGGTCATTCTAGTAGTCGCCCCACTCGTGTCAGGCGCGGCCGTCTGAACTGGCGCTGGTTGAAAAAGCTCGCCAGCTTGTTGAAATGCCTTCTCGCCAAAATCAGTGAGTTCTTCTGCAACATCTTCACGTCCTACTAAAGCGGAAACAAGCAAGTTTGTCGCTTCTCCTAAAAGTCTGGCTGTGTATGCTGCGCTACCTCCTAATATCTCTGCCGCCCCCCCAACAGAAAAATCGAATGGTGGTTCTTGTGCGGCTCCTATACCAAGCGCATCCGTTTGTTCTCTCAGGCGTCGCTCTAATGCCTCGCTTTCGTAAATGTCAGCAATACCAAGCTCCAACCTTTGTGCGGGTGTTAAAGAAGCGGCTACAGCGTCAGCTAAAGCTCCAGCGTCAGATTCAGCGTCAGCGTCAGCAGGAAAGCGACGGTCTGGGGATAATGCCTGCGCGGCTTGATTTGCACGTATTCTTTCAGCGATTCTCTGCAGCGCCTCATTTTGAGTTTCCGAAAAGCGGCGGTCTGTGGGCCGCCGAAATAATGCCTGCGCGGCTCGATTTGCAAGTATTTCTTCAGCGTTTCTCTGCAACGCATAATTGCGACGCACCCTGGTGGCCAGCGCGGCTTGATTTGCAAGCATTTCTTGAGCGTTTCTCTGCAGCGCATAATTGCGACTTTCCGCAAGGGAAGGTCTCGCAAGGGAAGATCCCTCAGAAAAGAGACGGTCTGTGGATCTTGCCCAAGGTAAGTTCGTACTTACTCCTTCTGGCCCTCCGGGCATCTCTGCAAACGGGTCAGTCCCCGCAGCCGTAAAAGAGCTGCTCAGCGTACCTCCCTGCATTATGGATCTTGACCCGGCGACCAAACTATTCCACACACTTTCACTCAAAAATCCGCCTTTTTCCCAATTGAAATTAGTATTTAGCACATCCCCTGCTTTGGCGGTAAAAACGAGATTCCCGTTAGCATCCCTTCTAAAAAACTCAGGATTATATTGATAAAGCATCCCGGCCGCGCGTGGATCGTCAAATACTAACCTGGCAATTCTGGCAGGGCTATCGCCCGGCCTGACTGTGTATCCCATTCTTATACTCCTAGCTCGTTTCCGGGAACTGCGGGTGCGTTTTGTTCTGGCCCTGGCTGTTGATCTTCCAAAATTCTTGCTCTCTCACCTTTCATCTTTTCTGTGCGCATAGCACGATTGAACTCACGTAATTTTCTCGGTTTATGGTAATTCTCCCTAAATTTGGCGGTCATTTTCTTTATCTTGATCTGCGCCTTGACTTTCATTTCATCCATTTTTTCAATGTCCATTAGATTTGTGTGCCTCCTCGATCAGCCTGATTTCTACCTTCGGCTGATGCTGCATTATCGACTACGGTTGTTGATTGGCCACCTGATCCTGGACTAAACTTATCCCCACCTGCCCCTGGCCTCTTAGGAGGCTTTGATTGATCGGGAGGGTTACCTTCGCCTTTTGGTTTTTTCGCGCTCCCTTTACCATTTTGCGCCTCTTGAATCTTTTGGGATTGAACCAACGCGGCCTGCAGTTGTTGTAAGATTTGCATTATTGCCGGATCTCCGGCAGCCGCTAATTCGGCCAGTTGGGTAAGCCCCATCTGTTTCATCATGGCAAGTTTTTCGATCTCAATAACCTCGAATTTCATTTCTGCCTGCAGGTACATTTCCTCCCACATTTCCTCGTATTTCATTACGAGCAATCCAGTAGGATCATTCTCGCCGGCATATTCGAGGGCTTTTTCTTTCGGCATACCTAGCACCTGGACCAACTGCACCATAGTTGTAACTATCGCCTGGTGATCAATTGTCACGTCCTCGGTTAGCTTCACTTTAATAATAATCCGAGAGATTGGGACCTCATCCCCTTTGATAATTTCCTCCATAAATTCAATTTCATCTTTGGTGTAATGTTTCCATTTAAACATATCGTATGCCACCCCACCCATCGCGCGCTCAGCTAAATTTTTGTATGGCATTAGGGCTTTGATAGCTGATTTCGTGGAGAGATTGATTGTCTGATAAGCGGTCCCGCCAGGCACAGGCGCGCCTTGAAGAACACGAGACACTGTGCTTTTATCCATTCGCATTTGTTGCTCTTGCGCCAATGATAAAAGCCCGACATCCAAAACAGGAGGTCTCAACTCTTGTATTGTCTGACCATCCTCCAAAATAATAGGTTTTCCGGGATTACCGTAAATCACTCTCACTTGCTCCCCATTCGGGCCCATAATAGCATAACGTGGCGCCCAAGACATTGATAGGGCTTCCGTGATCACGGCAGTATCTAAAGCGTTCATGGTTTCATACTGCTTGGATTTTATGATGGAGTGTAATAGAGGCACTCGATCATCCCCCTCGCTCCCACGTGCTACGACAAAATTCAAGAATGGTAACTTATGCTTCGTTTTCATCATAAGCGTGCTGTCGCCAGTTGGATCGCTTACCCCTCTCATGCTGCCCTGGAAAACTCCCCAAACGATCCGTTGGTCATAATCGTTGTAGTCATAAATTGTCACATATTTTTTTTCTTTATTAGCTTCTGATAAAGAACCCTTCTCCAGTTTTTTGCCAGCTTCCCCCCAATCCTGAATAGCTTGACGCACAGTTACTACATTGCGAATGAGAACAGAGGCAGGGCCATATTTGTTGAATCGGGCAAAAGCATTACTCGGATGGAAGATATTGATTACATACTCTCCATATCTCTCAGTAGCGGTTATTTGGTTGGGATGAACTCCACTGAGTCCCATTTTTTGTGTCCAGGGTAGATATTCCACCTGACCAACAACAATGTCATATTTGATTGCACTTAGAAGGATTGCATCTGTCGTGTTTTTCCCCCGGAAGCTGGAAAGATAATATTGGTGCTTTACCCAAGTTTCCAAATTATTATATCGCTCCCTGGTCGCTTCATTACGTCCGCCAGGCTCAATATTCATAGAAGGCTCTAGTGAAGAATAAACTCGCATCCCGGCGCGTATAGCGTCATGAGGATCGGTTGTCACACTATCATGCACATAGTCCAGCGCGGCCAATTCGGGAGTAAGCGTAGACTTCATGTTGTAAATGTCGTCTACTTCATGATAGAGGCTGATATTATCTTCCTCAGTCGCTAGCATCTCGGCTGCGATTTCTTGGGCTTCCCCTTTAAGCAATAGTTTCATTTGAGTTTCCTTCCGAAGTGGGGAGAATGGTCAAGATTGCCTGTTAGCCTTTCGGCTTGAAGTCGTGTAGTCTCTCCATGTTTCGGCATGAGTGATCCTACCGCAGTTCTCATCATCCAGTAAGTAGAATCTAGCGGGTCGTCAATAGTTCTGCCCGATCCATCCCAATTTGTCCAGGACTTCAAAAAGGCTATGATGAAGGGCGTATAATGGCTAGAAACATACGCTTTGTTGAACTGGAACATGGGTGCCATTTCATGCTCGAACTTAATTGATTTACTCTTGCTCGCGGTATATGGCACGATCGGCAGTTTCGAAGTCCTCTGCATTATAGTATAAAATTCCCTCCCTGAACCAACTGCCTCCATCCCTATTACCTGAGGTCTCCAGATCGCTGCCAGGGCATTTAATTTCAAATCCGCCTCTCCCTGTGTCAATACTTCCAGAAAACCATCTAACAAAATTACTCCTCCCCAGGGGATCTTTGTCCCGATAGAAACGGAGAAATAATCGGTTTTTCCTTCTTTCCTTTGGTCAGTTGCACTAGCGTAATCAACCCCAAATATGATTGGCCAGTGTTTTTCGATCTTATCCACAGACCAATCGGAAACCCATTCACGCTTTAGGTGAATACCTTTCGCCTTCTCAAGATCCAACAGGTACATACGGGCAAAGTCAGCCATGCCCAGGGCATCCGATTCAGCGCGCTTAATATCCAACTCATCCGGTGTGAATACCTCCGGCCAGGCCATCCGCACACTTTCACCCTCATACTCAACAATTTCGCCGTATCCATTCCCCAAATCTGCCGTTTCTTTTTCTTTCTCGCTTTCCCATCCTTCCTCATCTGGGTCCCAGCTTTCCTCAACTACTCCACCCTTCTGATCGACCACTATATAGGCCGGGGTCATGACCTTTTTATACTGACCGGTGGATTCGAACATGGCATACGCATCATCCTCAACCCAGGGTGTACAAGCGCAGGTGACAATAGTTTTCCCCGGCACGATTGTTGGGAAGATGTCAGTGACCACAGTTTCCTTGACGACCTTCATTTCTCGCATACTCTCAGTATTCTTGCGATTGTGAATATCATCCAAGTTCAGAATATTGGTAGGATGCTTTCCGATTATCTCGCCACTTCCAATACCCAACCCCAGGATTGAAGGATTATCCTCCCCTCCCTCCAGCTCCCGGATATCCCGCCACTCACCCAGGTCAAATCGTTTGTCTCGAAACTCGTATCCGATCTCCGCTCCCCAAGCAACCTCTTTATGGGGGATCACATTCGGAAATATCTTCTTCCAATTTTTACTTAGTTCGATCATGCGCGCAATCCGGCGCGCCGTCCTCTGGCCAGACTTGTCATTGATACGAATTATTAGGGAGCTGCCTTGAGGTCGATGTCCCAATCTAAACGCGGTGAAAAGGTAGGAAATAATTGTTGTCTTAGTGCTGCCACGGAAAGCTTGAAGCATCAATCCGCGCAAACCTTCTTCCAGCGCTGTGAACAACCCCCTCACCCAGGGCCGCGCGTGAAATGGCAAAGGTTGCTGCATAATCACTTCGTAAAAACTCTCGTACCCCACTGGATCAAATTTCCCAGCCCATGTTGGGAGAAGCCATTCCTTCCTCAATTCCTCACCCAACTCCGGATCAGTTTCCCGAATCTGGCCGAAGGAATCTACCAACTCATCCTCCCTCATTTCCCCGGCAGCTAGCAATAATTTTTCCGCTCCACTCCGTCCAGCCAACTCTATACCACCTCACCCAGATTTACTTCAATTGGCCTCCCACATTCAAAGCAATCGTCAACTATCTTTCTTCTCGTTGACTGAAGTACCAAAGTCGCCCCGCAGCTACAATCAGCATACCCCCAATAATATGTCCATTCGTCCGAATCTTGGCGGAACTGAGCATTTCTTTGGCGCATAGACCCATATAGCATTGCCACACTCAACCGATATGTCGCCCTCCTTATTCGTTCATTCAAAAACCTCTTACTCGGAAACATCTTTCATAGCCTCCAACGGACACCCCCAAAGCATAGAGACCCGCTTCGCCAGTGAAGCCCCGCATTACAAGCATTTCCTCTGCCTCCAAATCGACAATGATCCCTATACTTTCATCTTCCCCACTCGCCTGATCCACCCCGATCATAACCAAACCTTCGGAAGGTATTTCGTTGCTAACAATAAAATCTAAAAATTTATTTTTCGGCATCTCGAAATCCTCTGCCGGCCAACGCTATTAAATGATCCTCGTCTATCTCAATTGCATACTCCCACCCCTCCGCTCCTCTTTTTTCCAATTCCAGCAGAATTAGAACCATCGGTGGATCTTTTCCCTTGCCCACCTCTATCCATTTTTCCCGTTTCACCCTCACCGTTTCGACCCACCTCCAGCATTGCTCACCCAACTTACGGAAGTACACCTGCAAATTTTCCGTGGCAAACCTTGTCATGCGCCCCCGCGCCTCTGCATCCCTCACCCCTGCCTCCATTATTTTCAGTGGATCACCCGTCATCATGCACCTCCCTCCCCCGATACTTTTTCACCACTTCCTTATGCAGATACCCCCCCTTGCTTCCCGCACGCATCAGGCCACTGTACACCCGCACAGGCACATTCCTATACTCATACACCCGCCCATTATTGAATTCCACTACTAATACCCTTTTCGTAGCGTCATATCCCACATTTGCCAAATTGCTGCTATCTACAGCCGTCCTTTCCACACGTTTTATCGAATTCTCCTTTACATGCACCAATTACCTGATAGAAACACCCATCCTATTATTCCTAGCACGATCAAAGCCGCTATCGTAGCTATCGCCAACATCACGTCTACATACTTAAACTTCCTAGACTTACTAAACATGGAAAACTTCTTATACTCACGCTTCATACCAGACTCCTTTACTCTTTTGTACCCCTCCAATTTACCAATTTTACCCTCTCGTGAAAATCACACCCATCCTCCGGGCATACCAAACTAGGCATGACCACACCTTCAGAATCAATCTCATGATCCCATAGACAAGCTACATGCCCATTTGAACAGCTTACCATTGCAGATACCTCTGTCCCCTCAAATTTCTTCGTCCTCTTCCACGTACCAGGCTTCAAGCTTCTATCTTGCCTCATCTCAATCATTGAATTCTCCTTATACTGCGATTTCTAAAAAATATTATTTTTCACGCTTTCCAAACTAGACAGGATCAGTCCAAATAAACAACCTCAAAAAACTCAACACCATTTCCGGCGCGAGGAGACCCCCCAAGATGAGTAGAAAGAGAAGAAGTGATGTGCCCCCCACCCT